>JBKPRV010000433.1:0-6436 GCA_046734715.1 Actinomycetota bacterium
GGGTGGTGCCGCGGCGGGGCGCCGGGGCGCCGCGACGGGGGCCCTTGGGTTTGCTGGTCCCGCTGCCGCGCCGGGCGCGGGTGGCCTTGCCCGTTCTGGTGGCGGGGCGGCGGGAACGGCTCGACGAGGCGGGGGGCTGCCGCGAGCCGCTCCGCCCCGTCACGGGCTGGCCCCGTCGAGGTAGGGCTTGACCCGCTCCGAGCTGGTGCTCGGCGACTCGGGTGGGACCTCGGTCCGGTCCGCCGGCGCGGGCTCGTCGGGGGTCAGCCACTCGGTCCCGCCCGCCGGCACCATCCCGAGCTCCTCTTGCGCCTCCGTCGAGATCCGCTGGGGCGACTCGAGCTCGGCCACCTGCAGGCGCAGCTCCTCGTAGCGGGCCTCCTCGGTCGCGACCCGCTCGTCCAGCGCGTCCACATTGGCCTGGTTCTGGATGAGCAGGGCGTGGCTGGCGGCCACCCCGAACAGGGCGACGAACGCGAGCACGGTGAGGATGACCCCGGCCCGAGGGCTGAGCGACAGCCTCAGGCCGGCACGCCTGGGGCCCACCACCCGCAGGTGGCGGCGCCGGCCCTCCGGCTCGGCGCGACGGCGGGGCAGGGCCCCGGGCAGGCCTGCGACTCGGACTCCGGCCATCACGCCACCTCCGGGAGCTTCTCGACCGCGCGTAGGCGAGCCGCCTCGGCGCGGGGGTTGTCGGCCACTTCGGCCTCGGACGGGCGCCAGGCGCCGCGTCGCAGCAGCCGCACCGTGGGATGCACGTCCGGCGGCACGGGCAGGTGCGACGGGCCGGTCCAGCCGCCGGCCTCGGCGTGGCGGAACCGGTCCTTGACGATGCGGTCCTCGCCCGAGTGGTAGGCGATGGCCACGCAGCGGCCCCCGGGGACGAGCGCGTCGATGGCGTCGTCCAGGGTGGCCGGCAGGATGGCCAGCTCGTCGTTGACCGCGATGCGGATGGCTTGGAACGTGCGCCGCGCCGGGTGGCCGCCGCGCCGCCGGGCGGGCGCGGGCACCGCGTCGCGCACGATCTCGGCCAGCCGGTCGGTGGTGGCGATGGGCCGGTGCGCCACGATGGCCCGGGCGATGCGGCGGGCGTAGCGCTCGTCGCCGTAGGCGTGCAGCAGCCGCGCCAATTCGGCCTCGTCCGCCCCGTTGACCAGGTCGTCGGCGCTCGGGGCCCGGGTCGGGTCCATGCGCATGTCCAACGGGCCCTCGGCACGGTAGGAGAAGCCGCGCTCGGGCCGGTCGAGCTGAGGCGAGCTCACGCCCAGGTCGAACAGGGCCCCGCTGGCGCCGTCCACGCCGCGGGCGGACAGGACCTCGGCGAGGCTGTCGAACCGGGCACGGTGCACGGCCGCCCGGTCGCCGAAGCGGGCGAGGCGGGCCGTCGCCGCGGCCACGGCGTCGGGGTCCTGGTCGAGGCCGAGGAGGGACAGGTGGGGGTGGGCGTCGAGCAGCGCCTCGGCGTGCCCTCCGCCCCCGACGGTGGCGTCGACCACCACGCCCGGCGGCACCGGCGCGAACAGCTCGACGACCAGGTCGACCAGCACCGGCCGGTGCGAGAACGGTGCTGCCCCGCTCACCGGCCGGCCTCCCGGGACAGGCGCGCCAAGTGGCAAGCGGAGATGGGGCCTGAGGGCGCGCCGCCGGCAGAGGCCGGGGCGAGCGGGGCGGCACCGATGTCGTGGGGGACGGTCACAGCTTCAGATCCCGGGCGGCTTGGCGGACGGCGGCGTCGGGGCCGTCCGGGATGGCGCCCATGCGGCGGTCCCAGCTGTCGCGCGCCCAGACCCCCACCCGCCGGCGGGCGCCGACGACCATCACCGGGCCGGTGAGCTCGGCGAACGCCCGGAGCGAGCGGTGCACCACGATCCGGCCCTGGCTGTCGGGCTGGACGGGGTAGGTGCCGGCCACGAACGCCTCGGCCGCCTCCTCGGACACGAGGCCGAGGGTGACGCCGTCGTCCCAGCGGGCGAACACCGCGTCCATCTCGTCGTCGGGCCACAGGCCGAGGCAGCCGTCGAGGGGCCCGAGGTAGGCGCCGGCGGCCAGGCGGGGGCGGAAGGGCGAGGGCAGGACCAGGCGGCTCTTGTCGTCCACCGAGTGGTCGAACGAGCCGGTGAAGAGCCGGGGGCCCGCCGGGCGCGCGGGACCGGCGACCGCCGTGGTGGCGGGCGGCTCGGCTCCCGTGCGGGGGGCGTCGGGTCCTCCACTGCTCTCCACTTCGTGGGAAAATACCCCACAACAACCCCTGCGACAAGGCATCTCCCCACGTCAGGGCATGCGCGACCACGAACTGGCGTTCGTCCGGATCAGGCCGGGAGGCGGGCGAGCAGGGCGTCGACCAGCTCGGCCGGGGCCCGGCCGGTGCCGGCCGCGGCCCCCTCGACGGCGCGGCGGCCGTCCCCGTCGAGGCCGAGCAGCCTGACCAGCGGGTCGGGCTCCCAGGCCGAGTAGGCCGCGCACTGGAAGCGGGCCGCGGCCCGGGTGCGACGCTGGCTGATGCCCACCAGCTTGCGCCGGTCCGGGGTGGTCACCTCGCCGGCCCCGACGGTGGCGAAGCACACCAGCCGGCCGAGCGGCCCGCAGGCCAGCGCCCCCTCGTGGACCTCGCTGGGCGACACGCCCAGGTCCGCCAGGGCCGTCTGCCAAGTCCCGCCCAGCCACTGTGCGGCCCGGCCCACGTCGTCGTCCCACAGCGGGTCGCCCGCGGGCACGATCACGTCCACCCAGGCGGTGGTCTCCGGCACCACCAGCACCACCCCGCCGCCCGACCGGCGCCGCACCACGTCGACGCCGAGGGCGCCGGCCGCGTCCTGGTCCACGAGCTCGGGGCCCTGCGTCGAGCCCAGCACCAGCGCCGGCCGCTCGGCTTCCAGCACCCACACCGCCCGCCCCGGTGCGTTCGGCACCGGCTGGGCGTGCAGGGCCGCGGCCGGACCTCGCAGCCGACGGACGTCCCAGCCGCCGGCCGCGGGGCTCACGCCGCGATCTGCAGGTACGGCGTCCAGGTCTCGGGCACGGTCCCGATGGCGTACGCCAGCCAGCTGGTGCCCCGCGGCTCGCGCGGGGGCCGGTGCAGCCGCATCGAGGTCTCCTCGAGCAGCCGGTCGCGCTTGCGCACGTTGCAGGGACGGCAGGCCGCCACCACGTTGTCCCAGGTGTGATTGCCACCGCGGCTGCGCGGCACCACGTGGTCGATGCTCTCGGCCGGGCCGTTGCAGTACTGGCAGCGGTGGTTGTCGCGGGCGAACACCGATCTGCGGTTGAGCGGTGTGTTCCAGCGGTAGGGCACGCGGACGAAGCGGCGCAGCCGCACGACCGACGGCACCGCGATGACCAGATGGGCAGAGTGCATGAGGGCGTCGCTGGCGTGCAGCATCTCGGCGGTCTCGCCCAGCACGAGGACGACCGCCCTGCGGTCACTCACGACGCAGAGGGGCTCGAACGTGGCATTGAGCACGAGCGCCCGGCTCATCGCCGCAACGCTACAAGCGCCGGGCCACATCAAGTCGCCAGTTTGCGCAAGTGCAACACCGCGCCATCAGCGCGGCAGCGAGCGGCACCAACGCAGGTAGGTGACGATGTCCTGGGGCTGGGGGGCCCGGTCGCCGGCCCCGCCGTAGGCGGTCTGGAGCCGGAACCGCAGGTAGTCGGGCGACGGCAGGGGCAGGAACGGGGCCCGCCGCCACCACCCCGGAGCCGCGAGGACGAGCACCTGGCGGGCTCCCGTGAGCCACAGCGAGGGACGCCGCGCCACCGCTCCCACCGCGGCCAGCGCCCACCGCGTCTCGGTGGCGCGAGCCGGCTCAGCCACGGCCGGTGCCGATCAGGTCGCGGCCGGCGCCGTGCCAGCCCACCGCAGCCGCCCCCACCAACGGGCCCTCGTCGCCCAGGCCCACGGGGACGATCCGGGCCCCGCGGGCGTACTCGATCCGGGAGCGGGCGTCGAGCTCGGCCTGGGCGGCCTCGAAGAACGGCGCGCCGAACCCGAGGGCCACCGAGCCGCCCACCACCGCCAGGCGGAGGTCCAGCAGGTTGACCACCGACGCCACCGCCCGACCGACCAGCATCCCCGTGCGGCGGCGCACGCCCTCCCCCGCGACCGCCGGCTCGACGCCGTAGGCGGCCCGGATGGAGGGGCCCGACGCCAGGGCCTCGAGGCAGCCCCGCGCCCCGCAGGCGCACACACGGCCGTCGGGCTCCACGATGACATGGCCGATGTGGCCGGCGTTACCCGTGGCGCCGTCCAGCAGCCGGCCGTCGACCACGATGCCCCCGCCCACCCCGGTGGAGACCACCATCGCGATGTAGTCGCGCATCCCGCGGGCGGCACCCACCCAGCCCTCACCCCGGGCGAGGGCCTTGGCGTCGTTGTCGATGTGGACCTCGAGCCCGGTGAGGTCGGCCAGCCGGGCCTTCAGCGGGAACTCCCGCCACGCCGGGATGTTGAGCGGCGAGACGGTCACGCCGCCGGGCGCCATGGGACCGCCGCAGCCCACGCCCACCACCACCTCATCGCCCCGCCGGGCCGCGGCCACGAGGTCCACGAGGCTACCCCACATCACCTCGGCTCCTTCCAGCCCCGGCGTAGGCGCCACCTGGCGATCGCTCAGGTGGCCCGCGCCGTCGACGCGGGCCACCGCCAGCTTGGTGCCGCCGATGTCGATCGCCAGCGCCGAGTCCACTGTCCGGTGAACCTAACGCGGGCCGCCGTCGTCAGCTTCCGGTTGGAACGGCGTAACCTGACCTAGCTCACCCACACGACGGAGGGAGACCGAGGCTGTGGCCAGCATCGAGACCGCGGCGCCCCGGGGAGCAACCTTCTCCGATTACTACGACCGGATCGTTCACAACATCGAGCGCGTCATCCAGGGCAAGCGCGACGTGATCGAGCTCGTCCTGCTGTGCCTGGTTTCCGAGGGGCACCTGCTGTTGGAGGACGTCCCCGGCGTGGGCAAGACCAACCTTGCCAAGTCGCTGGCGACCTCCATCGAGTGCAGCTTCGGCCGGGTGCAGTTCACCCCCGACCTGCTGCCCTCCGACGTGGTGGGGCTCACCGTGTGGAACCGGGGAGAGAACAGCTTCGACTTCCGGCCCGGGCCGGTGTTCAACAACATCGTCCTGGCCGACGAGATCAACCGGGCCTCACCGAAGACCCAGGCCGCCCTGCTGGAGGCCATGGCCGAGGACCAGGTCACGGTGGACGGGGTGACCTACCCGCTCGGCCAGCCGTTCATGGTCATCGCCACCCAGAACCCCATCGAGCACGAGGGCACCTACCCGCTGCCCGAGTCCCAGCTCGACCGGTTCCTCATGCGGGTGTCGGTCGGCTACCCCTCCCCCAACGCCGAGCTCGAGATCCTCGACGCCCACGGCGACCACGACCCGTTCCGCGACATCGGGCCGGTGGTGAACAGCGCGGACGTCCAGCGCCTCGCCCAGGCCACCCGCCAGGTCCACGTGGCGCCCAGCCTCAAGGCCTACCTGGTGGACGTGGCCCAGGCCACCCGGCGCAGCTCGCACCTGTCGCTGGGGGTGTCGCCCCGGGCCACGCTCGCCCTGCAGCGCGTGGCCAAGGCCCGCGCCGCGGCCGAGGGCCGCAACTACGTCCTGCCGGACGACGTCAAGGCGCTGGCCGTGCCCGTGCTGGCCCACCGCATGATCGTCACGCCCGAGGCCCAGCTCCAGGGCATCAGCCCGGCCGATGCGCTCGCCGAAGTGCTACGGGCCGTGCCCGTCCCGGCGGCGCATTGAGGCGGCCGTGCTGACCCGCCAGGGCTGGCTGTGCCTCTGGGGCGGGCTCGCATTGCTGGCGCTCGCCCGGCTGCTGGGCATCGAAGAGCTCTATGTCTTCGGCGCCGTGGCCCTCGGGCTGCTGGCGGTAGCGGTGCTGTACGTGCGGCTGACCCGGCTCGACCTCCAGGTCGATCGCCACGTCTATCCCTCCCACGTCCACGCCGGGCAGCTCAGCCGGGTCGAGGTGCGCATCCGCAATCTCCGCCGCACCGAGACGCCGGTGCTGCGGCTACGCGACCCGGTGTCCGGCACCGCGGGCGCCGAGCTGCTGGTGCCGCCGCTCGACCAGGGGGCGGCCTCCACCGCGTCCTACCGCCTCCCCACGGATCGCCGCGGCCTGGTCCACGTGGGCCCGCTGCGGGTGGTGGTGACCGACCCCTTCGGCCTCACGCAGGTCCACACGGTGGCCGCGCCCAAGGTCGAGGTCACCGTGTACCCGGCGACCGAGGAGATCCGCCCGGTCCCCTTCACCAGCGGCAACGATCCCATGGCCGGCACCCTGCAACCGCACGCGCTCGGCCGGGTGGGTGACGACTTCTACGCGCTGCGGCCCTACGTGGTCGGCGACGACCTGCGCCGCATCCACTGGCCCTCGACCGCCCGGCACGACGAGCTGCTCGTGCGTCAGCAGGAGCAGCCC
>JBKPRV010000434.1:0-5054 GCA_046734715.1 Actinomycetota bacterium
CCGGCTCCGGCACCACCGGCGGCACATCGGGCTGGGGCCCCGGCACGAATGGCGGACCGTCTGGCTCGGGCTGCCCCGGCAGGATCGGCGGCACGTCCGGCTCCGGCACCACCGGCGGCACATCGGGCTGGGGTCCCGGCACGAATGGCGGACCGTCTGGCTCGGGCTGCCCCGGCAGGATCGGCGGCGCGTCGGGCTGCGGCGTCGGCTCGGGCTCGCCCGGTACGACGGGCGGCGTCTCCGGCTCGGGCGACGGCCCCGGCTCGCCCGGCATCATCGGGCGAACGTCGGTCTGCGGCCCCTCGGGGGCCGGCCGGGGCACATCGGACTCGGCTTCTCCCGCGGCCACGCCCGGCCCGAGATTGCCGGGGCTGGTCGGGGGTGCGGCCGGGACCGGGGGGAAGACCTCGGGCGCAGGGTCGGCTACCTCCCGGACGACCGGGGGCGGCGGCCCGACCGCGGGCAGGCGGGCCGTGCGCTTGCGGGAGCGCTGGCCCCGCGCCGCCCGGGACAGCCCTGCCCGGATCTGGCCAGCGCTGGGCCGCGCGTCCGGGTCCTTGGTCAGCAGCCTGGCGATGATCTCGGTCAGCGGGCCCACGTGCTGGACGGGCCGCGGCTCGCCGTGCACCACCGCCGACGCCGTCGCCAGCGCTGAGCCTGCATGGAAAGGGGGCTCGCCTTCGGTGGCGAAGTACAGCAGCGCGCCCAGCGACCACAGGTCCGTCGGCGGGCCGACCTCCGCTCCCTGGGCCTGCTCGGGCGACATGTACGACGGCGACCCCACGATCAGCCCCGTGGCGGTCAGCCGGGAGTCGTCCCTGATCGTGGCCACCCCGAAGTCGGTCAGCTTGGCCCGGTCGCCGGCCTGCACCATCACGTTGGCCGGCTTGACGTCCCGGTGGACGACTCCCACGGCGTGGGCGGCCTCGAGCGCGGTGAGAACGTCCAGCCCGATCCGGGCGGCCCTCAAGTGCGGGATCGGGCCGCCGTCGACCACGACCTGGGCCAGGCTGGGCGCGTCGACCAGCTCCATCACCAGCCAGATCGACCCGGCCTCCTCGACCACGTCGAACACGGTCACCACGCGCGGGTTGTTGAGCCGGGCCGCGGCCTTCGCTTCCCGCAGGGCCCGGCGGCGGACCCGCTCGACGTCCTCCTGGCCGGCCAGCAGCTCGACCTGCTTGACCGCCACGCGACGATCGAGCCGGATGTCGATGGCCCGGAACACCGTCGATCTGCCGCGCCCGAGCGGCTCGCCCAGCCAATAGCGGCCGGCCAGACGCGCCGGGGTCGTCGACGTCCACGCCTCCCTGTGCGCGTCCATGCGATCACCTCCTCTACGCGCGAGCCGTCCAGGATGTCGGAGGGGTACCCGCGCAGAGGGCCGTTCGACCGTCACATCGAGGTCTGTCAGGGGAATGGCGGCGCAGAGCCGTTGCCAACCACCGACGTCCTCGAATCCGACCGGCACCGCTGGCTCGATGCCGGGCGCCGCTAGTTCTCTGGGCCGCGCCTATCGGTCGTCGTGACGGCTACCGGATTGGCACATCGGGCGCGCGACCGCTAGATGCCATGCAGTCGCCCGAGCCAGGTGTGCCAGCCGGCTGCCAGAGGCGTGGTTCTATCACCGGCTTCGGCCACGAGACGTGCAGCGGTGTCGGCGGGGGTCAGCACCGAGGTGTCGAACCACCAGCCGACGTCTCCGAACTCGCGCTTCATGTCGGCGTCGAGCCGCTCGTCCGACGTAGCCGCTCGCGGTAGGCGGGATGCGCGGTCAACGAGGAATTAGCCCAAGGAACCACCGGTGTGGTCGGCAAGCTTCTCAAGCAAGTCGTCCTGGAACCGCGTATCTCGGCACGCCGGGTGCGGTTGGAGCTGCGTTTGGTGGTACCAGTACCGGCCGGTGGTTAGCGCGTCTGCGTCATCGCTGACCGAGAGCCACTCCTGCGTGCGGTGTCCGAGCGTCAGATCATCGGGTGCCCCCGGACCGCCCATTCGTGTAGGCACCCAACCCGGATCAACCGCGTTGCTGAGCACGTCCGGCCAGCGGCGTGCGATCGCGAAGGCGAGCACGGTGACGAAGAGCTTGCTGTCCGAGTACGAGCCTGTCTCCCGTCGCCCTGTCCAATCCATCCCGGCGAGGCGTGCCCGGCCGCCGCGGTGCATGCTGCTGCTCAGGTAGACGAGTCGCTTCGGCCGCCGGATGAGCACGGTCAGCAGGTACGGGGCGACGATATTCACGGGAAGCACGCTCGGACCCGATAAGACGCCAGCGTTGTGGATCACCGCATCGACCGGGCTGAGCTGATTGACCTGCTCCGCCACGCCGCGCGTCTGCTCGAGATCTGCGAGGTCACCGACGACTGTCGCAGCCCCACGAGCGACAAGGTCTCGCATCGCGTCCAGGCGATCGTCATCGCGCGCGTGGACGATCACGTCATGACCACCGTCCAGCACCGATTCCGCGGCCAGTCGACCCAGACCACTTGCGGAACCGGTGATGAGGACGAGCGCCACGGTCAGTCAGGTTCTTGGTGAAGAGCTCTTCCAGCTTGCCAAAAAGGGGCGCGGCGAGATCCACTTGAGGTTCGAGAGCAGCGGGAAGTTCATGTACGCCAGCTCACTGGTGACTCGGACTCATGTTTGAGCGACCGCCGGATCCGGCCTGGTTTCGCAGGCGGATCACGGTGGTATCCGATGGGCGATGCCGGAGGTGACTGCGACCAGCGAGGACGAGCGTGCGGCCGGTGGTGATGCCAACCCCGTCGAGGGGGCGGTGAGGGCTTTTGACCGGTTCAGCAGCGCCACGTCGCGCTGGCATTCCCGTTCGCCGTCGTGAAGAAGTTCGGCGACGACGGGGGCGGGGTCCTCGCAACGTCGCTCGCCTACAGCACGTTCGTGGCGGTGTTTCCCCTGCTGCTGCTGTTCGTGACGGTGCTCGGATTCATCCTGGGCCACAGTCGGGAGGCCGAGAAGACGGTGTCGCGCTCGGTGCTGGCCGAGTTCCCCATTCTGGGGGACCAGCTGGTCCGGTCACTGGAGCCGCTGCGGGGCAGCGGGCTGGCGCTCGCGGTCGGCCTCGGGGGCCTCGCCTGGGGTGGCCTGGGCGTCACCCAGACGATCCAGCACGCGATGGCGGAAATCTGGAACGTCCCCGGGGTGCGCCGGTCGAACTTCGTGTCCCGGATGGGACGCGGGATGGCGCTGCTGGTGCTCGGTGGCGCCGGCCTGATCGCCACCTCCGCGTTGGCGGCCACCTCCGCGTTCGACGGGGAGCTCACGCTCCTGGGTGTGGCGGCGGCCGCCGGGACCGTCGTGCTCAACATCGCGCTGCTCCTGGGGGTGTTCAGGATGACGACAGTGCCGCCGGTGGCCACCGGCCAGCTGCTGATCGGGGCCGTGCTGGGCGGGGTGGCGTGGACCGCGCTGCAGGTACTCGGCGGCTATCTGGTCGCCCATCAGCTGCAGGGCACGAGCGAGGTCTACGGGTTCTTCGCCACGGTGCTCGGGCTGATGTTATGGATCTTCCTGGGCTCGCGCGTGCTCCTCTACGTGGGCGAGGCCAACGTGGTGCTTGCCCGCCACCTGTGGCCACGCAGCATCGTCCAGCCGCCCTTGACCGAAGCGGACCGGGTCGCGCTGGCCGACATCGCCCGCCAGGAGGAGCGCCGGCCGGAGGAGAAGGTCCACGTGTCGTTCGAGCCCGAGGGCCCGGAGCACACCCCGCAGGACGACGACGACCCGGCCTCCTCCAGCGAGCGGGCCGCGGCCTCGCCCGCCCCGTCGCCATAGCAAGAGCGATACAAGTCTTCGGTTCCCGGACGTCGTTGGAACCGGAAGCGCCGCCGCCTCGTCCACAGCCACCAGGTCGGGCGAGCCGCTCACGGTCAAGCGCCAGCAGGTCCATCGGACCGAGTAGAACCCACAAGAAGGTGACCCGCTGCGGCGTCTTGTCACTCTCTGTGTCAGAATCGCCCGGGAGCCCACTCGGTGGGAGTCTCATGGACAGGGAAGGGGACGGCGGTGAAGAGAACTGCGGTTGTACTGGGCGCGCTCTTGGTCGGGCTGTGCTGGCCCTTGGCTGGAACGGCGGGCGCGCAAGAAGCGCCGGTGTGCGGGCCGCCCGGGGAGGAGGTCCCAGCCACCATCGTGGGATCGGGGACCATCGTGGGCACCCCGGGCGACGATGTAATCGCCGGTAGCGCCGAGAACGACACCATCCTCGGTCTCGGCGGCAACGACATCATCTGCGGTGAGAGCGGCAACGACCATGTTCACGGGGGACCAGGCGACGATGTGCTCGTCGGCGACGGCGAGGATCTTCCGCCGTTCGCTCCGTCCAATGGGAACAACGACGACACGCTGGACGGAGGTCCCGGCAACGACCTGCTGGGCGGTCTCAGCGGCGACGACGCGCTGCGAGGCGGCTCGGGCGACGATGAGATGATCGGCTTCGGTGGCGTCGACCGGATCAGTGGTGGCCCCGGTGACGACACCGCGTTCGGCGGACCGCTCGACGACCGGATCGACGGCGGCCCCGACAGCGACACGCTGTTCGGGAACTTCGGCAGCGACGCCATCACCGGCGGCCCCGGTGACGACTTCATCGATGGGGACAACCCGTTCCCGCCGCCGCCGGACCTGCCGTTCCCGCCCGGGACGAACGTCGACGACTGCTCGGGAGGACCGGGCGCGAACACCGTCCTTAACTGCGAGATCGGCGGCTGATCGCGTATCGACACGTCGGCCACCGCGGTGGGCGGTGCCAACATCCTGCCAACGGTGATCCGGTCACATGGACATCAATGCGTGCCATCAGGGACTGGCTGAGGCGCACATGCCCTGGTGAGCGATCCAGTGCGCCACTTACAAGGCAGATGTCGGGGGTTCGACTCCCTCCGCCGCGCCCACCTCTGACCAGCACTTTCGGCCTATCGGCCGGAAGGCTGCGATCAGAAAAACCAACGGACTGGCGCGTACGCGCAGTCCGGTGTCTGTTCGTGGCAGGCCGCAAGACGTTCCGCGCGGGGGCCTGGCGGCTGACGGTCGAGGGG
>JBKPRV010000435.1:0-7164 GCA_046734715.1 Actinomycetota bacterium
GGCCGAGACGGCTGGCGTACCTTCCGGGCCGACCGCATCGACCTGCCCGTCAATGCGGTCGGTGACCGGTTCACGCCCCGCGACCCGCCCGGCGGGGACCTGGCGGCCTACGTGCAGGGCGGGCTGGCCCAGGCGACCTGGCGGGTCCGCACCCGGGTCGTGGTGCACGCCCCCGCGGCCTGGGTGGCGGCCCGGCTCCCGGCCGGCACGGGCGCGGTGGAAGCCCTGGACGACCAGCGCAGCGCCTTCGAGGCCGGGGCGGAGACGGCCGAGGTGCTGGCCGGCTACCTGGCCCTGCTGGGCGCCGACTTCGAGCTCGCGGGGCCGCCGGAAGTGACGCGAGCGGTGCGCGAAGTGGGCGCCCGGCTCGCCCGCGCGGCTAACACTTAGCGCCATGACCGCCGCCCCCGTCGTCCTGCTGGTCCATGGCTTCGCCACCTCCGCCGCCCGCACCTGGGGCGAGAACGGTTGGCTGGACGTGCTGCGGGACACCGGCCGCACGGTGATCGCCCCCGACCTGCTGGGCCACGGGACCGCCCCCAAGCCGCACGATCCCGCGGCCTACACCGACCTCGGCGCGGGGGTGGCCGAGGTGCTGCCCGACGGTCCGGTAGACGCCATCGGGTTCTCGCTCGGGGCCCGCACGCTCCTGGGGCTGGCCAGCGAGCGGCCCGGGCGGTTCCGCCGGCTGGTGGTGGCGGGCGTGGGCGCCAACCTGTTCCGTCGCGACGGCTCCGACGCCATCGCCCGGGCGCTGCGGGGCGAGGGCGACACGGCCAACCCGGTGGCCCGCTACTTCGCGGGCCTGGCCGCCCACCCGGACGCCGATCCCGTCGCCCTGGCGGCCCTGATGGAGGCGGAGACCCGGCCCGTCACGGCCGAGGACCTGGCCGCGGTGACGATCCCCACCCTGGTGGTGCTGGGCGAGAACGACTTCGCCGGCCCGCCCGACCCGCTGGTCGAGGCGCTGCCCGATGCCCGCCTCGTGGTCCTGCCCCGGACCGACCACTTCGCCACCCCCAAGTCCTTCAAGTTCATGGACTCGGCGCTGGCCTTCATCGAGGATTAGGCGACCGTCCCGCGGGGTAGCGGACGCACCGTGGAACGGTATGTGCGCAACCCCATCCTGTGGATCGTGGTGGCGGCAGTCGTGATCGGCCTTCTCATCCTGCTGTTCGCCGGTGGCAGCGGCAGCGGGGGCGGCGTCGGCTACTAGCCCTCCCGGTACGATCCCGCCCCGTGAGCCGCGGGCGGGTGATCGTGCTCAACGGCACGTCGAGCGCCGGGAAGTCAACCCTGGCGCAGTTGCTGCAGGACCGGTTCGCCGCGGCCGGCGAGCCTTGGATCGTGATGGGAGTGGACGACCTGTTCATCAAGCTGCCCCGCGAGTGGATCACCATCGGCGCTCATGTCGGGGTGCACGGGGAGGACGGCATCGTCTTCGAGCGGGTCGACGGCGACGTCCGGCGGCGGATCGGACCGGTAGGCACCCGGGTGCTGGCCGCCTACCGGGGCATGGTCGCCGCGCTGGCCCGGAGCGGCGTCAACGTGATCGTGGACGAGGTCCTTCTGAGCGAGGAGGACTGGCACGGCTGGCAGGCCGAGCTGGCCGAATTCGCGGTCCGCTGGGTGCGGGTGGACTGCGCGCTGGAGGTCGTCGAGACCCGTGAGCGCGAGCGGGGCGACCGCCTCGTCGGCCTGGCCCGCTCGCAGTACGACATCGTGCACCGCCATCCCGCCTACGACGCCCGCATCGACACCGCCACCACCGGGCCCGAGGCCGCCGCGGCCGCCCTCGACGCGGCCCTGTCCTGGTGACGCTGCTCAGCGGCGGCGGGAGTCGAGGTACTGGAGCAGGTCGTGGGCGGCCAGCTCGATCTCCTTGTGGCCCCATTCCGCCGCCCGGTAGTGGGCGGATATGAGGCCCATCCGGTGCAGCCGGCGGAAGTCCCCGTAGACGAAGGCGTAGCGGGCCTTCGTCTCGTCCTTCGCCCCGACCGTGAGGCCCAGATGCCATCCGGAGTACTCGTCCCACGAGTGGCGGGCGAGGAAGGCGTTCTGGTCCTCGGCGCGGGGCTGCGCGTCGCCCCACTCGCTGCGCAGGACGAACTGCCGGGCGTCGATCAGCTCACGGGCCTTGGCCAGCCCGCGCTCGTTCACCACGTACTTGGCCACATGTAAAGCGTTCCCCGATTCAGGGCTCGATGAACTGGTAGTCGAGGCGGATGCGACCGTCGCCGTCCAGCTCCAGCACGTTGACGCCGCCGCCCGCGTGCTCGCCGCCGGCCACGGTGACCATCTCCCAGGGGAGGCTGACCACATGGGGTAGCAGGCGGACCGGCTCGCCCGCGGTCGCGAACCGGTACTCGCCGGCGGCGATGAAGTTGTCATAGGCGCGGCTCACCCGGGCAGCGAGGGCCTCGTGGCCGTGCGCCTCCAGGGGCGGGACCAGGAACTGGTGGTGGTCGGCCGCCTCCCGCACCTCCTGCGGCGGGTCGACGAGGATCTGGCCGCCGCCTGGCGCCCACAGCGCAGCGATGCGCTCGCGGCGGCGGTCGGGGTCCGGCTCGTTCCACACCGCGAGGTACCGCTCGGCGAAGTCCGTCAGGTCGATGAGGGTGTCCATGCCCCGAGCGTGAGGCATCGGGCGCGGCCGGACAATTCCCGGCAGGGAATGGCACGACCGCGCTCCGAGCGCTACCACAGGGCGATGGCCCTGGTAGCCGAGCCCGACAGCTTCCCCCGCGAGCTGCGCCGATGGCGCGATGCCCGGCGCTGGAGCCAGCTGGAGCTCGCGCTCCGGGCGGAGACCACCCAGCGTCACCTCAGCTTCCTGGAGCAGGGCCGGTCCCGGCCGGGCCGGGCCCTGGTCCTGCGCCTGGCGGAGTCGCTGGAGCTGTCGCTGCGGGAGCGCAACGCGCTCCTGCTGGCCGCGGGCTACGCGCCGGTGTTCGCGGAGTCCGACCTCGACGCCCCGGAGCTGGCGCCCGTGCGGGCGGCTCTGGAGCGCATCCTCGACGGCCACATGCCCTACCCGGCGGTGGTGGTGCGGCCCTACGGCGAGCTGGTGGCGGGCAACGCCGCGCATGCGGTGCTGACCGAGGGCGCCGATCCCGCGCTGCTGGAGCCGCCGGTCAACGTGCTGCGCCTGGCGTTGCACCCGGAGGGCATGGGGTCGCGGGTGAAGAACCTGGCCGAGTGGGGCCGCCACATCATCGACAGCCTGCGGGCCCACGCTCGGCGCAGCCCTGCCCCTGCGCTCGACGCCCTGATCGCAGAGCTGGAGAGCTACGTCCCGCCGCTGGCGCCCGGGCCGGACCACGTCGGCTTCGCGGTGCCCCTGCGCCTCCGGACGGCCAGGGGCGAGCTGCGGCTGATCACCACGCTCACCTCGTTCGCCACCGCCGTCGACGTCACCCTCTCGGAGCTACGCCTGGAGGCGTTCCTCCCGGCCGACGAGAACACGGCTGCCGTCCTGCGAGACTGGGGAGTCGTGGAGCATCCCGCATGAGGCGACCCAACCTGCTGTTGTTCATGCCCGACGAGCTGAGGGCGGACTCGCTCGGCGCATTCGGGAACCCGGTCGCCCGCACGCCGCACCTCGACGCGCTCGCGGCCCGTGGCACCCGCTGGACCGAGGCCTACTCGCAGCACAGCGTGTGCTCGCAAAGCCGGGTCTCGTTGTTCACCGGCTGGTACCCGCACGTGGCCGGTCACCGCACGCTGGACAACCTGCTCAAGCCGTGGGAGCCCAACCTCCTGCGCAACCTGCGCGAGGCGGGCTACTACGTGGCCTGGGCCGGCATCCGCGGCGACACCTTCGCCCCTGGGGTGACCAAGGCCAGCACCGACCTCCACGGCTTCGCGGTGGCGCCCTCCATGCTCTACGGGTCCTCGCCCTACCCCCGCGAGCACCCGCTGTCCCGGGCCTTCTACCACGGGCGCCGCGATGCCGACGGTGCGGTGGTGGACCTGGACGAGGCCTGCGTGCAGACCGCCGAGAAGTGGTTGGGCGCCGGGCTGCCCGAGCCGTGGGCGCTGGTCTGCGCGCTGATCTTCCCCCACCCGCCGTTCGAGGTGGAGGAGCCGTGGTTCTCACTGCACGACCGGCGCGACATGCCGGCGCCGCTGGGGCTGCCCGACGCCGAGGCGCCCCGATACATGTCCGAGATCCGGGCCCGCTACGGCCTCGACCGGCTCGACGCGGCCGCGTGGGCGGAGATCCGGGCCACCTACTACGGCATGGTCTCCCGCGTGGACGACCACCTGGGCCGGGTGCTGCGCGCCGTCGAGCGGGCCGGGATGGCCGAGCGCACGGTGACCGCGTTCTGCACCGACCACGGCGACTACCTGGGCGACTACGGCCTGGTCGAGAAGTGGCCGTCGGGGCTGCACTCCTGCCTGGTGCGCAACCCGCTGGTGCTGGCGGGCCCGGGCGTCCCCGAGGGCGAGGAGCGCAGCGACCTGGTCGAGCTGATCGACCTGTTCGCCACCATGGTCGAGCTGGCCGAGGCCGAGCCGCGCCACACCCACTTCGGCCGCAGCCTGCTCACCGGCGAGCCGCGCGACGCGGCCTTCTCCGAGGGTGGCTTCACGGTCGCCGAGGAGCCGCTGCTCGAGCGGGCCGACTACCCCTACGACCTCAAGGCCGGCCTCCAGCACGAGGCGCCCGACACGGTGGGCAAGGCCATCGCCCTGCGCACCGAGCGCTGGACATACGTGTACCGGCTGTACGAAGGCGACGAGCTGTACGACCGGGCGACCGACCCCGGCGAGCTGCGCAACCTCAGCGGATCGCCCGAGACGGCGCCCATCGAGCGCGAGCTCCGGGACCGGTTCCTGCGCTGGACCGTCGAGACGGCCGACGCGATCCCCTGGGACGGCGATCCCCGCGTCAGCCTGGAGTGATGGACTACCGCCCCGCCACCGCGGCCGACACCGCCGCCATCGCGGCCCTGCACGCCGAAAGCTGGCGGCTGCACTATCGCGGGTCCTTCCCCGACGCCTTCCTCGACGGCGACGTGGGTACCGAGCGGCTGGCCGAGTGGACCGAGCGGCTGGCCCGGCCCGCACCCGAGGACCGCACCACGGTGGCGGTCGACGGCGAGGGGGAGATCGTCGGGCTGGCCCACACCATCCTGCACGACGACCCCGAGTGGGGCGCGCTGCTGGACAACCTCCACGTCCGGCCCGACCTCAAGCGCCGGGGCGTCGGCGCCCGCCTGCTGGCGTGCTCGGCGGCCGCGGTCCTCGCCGGCGAGCCGGCCACCGGCCTCTACCTCTGGGTGCTGGAGCTGAACACACCGGCTCGGGCGTTCTACGCGGCCCAGGGTGGCGCCGAACGGGGGGCCGAGCGGTTCGACACCCCCGGCGGCGGGCGCGCGATCGGGATCCGCGTTGTGTGGCCCGACCCGGGCGTGCTGCTCTAGCGCCCCGGATCTTCAACCGCGTGGGTTCGGTCCGGACCCTTCGGTCCTGCTCCGGCGATGGCGTTGGTCGGGGGCCGATGAACGGAGCCGCGAGGATCCTGGTGGTCGACGACGACGTCGAGGCACGTGAGTCACTGGTGCGCGCCCTGCAAGGCCGCGGGTACCACAGCATGCCGGCCGACTCGTCGGACGCTCCGGCGGTGGCTCGCACGTTCCGGCCCGACCTCGTCGCGCTGGAGATGGTGGGCGGCCAGCGGGGGTTGATCGGCAGCCAGCTGGCCCGGAGCCTGCGCGAGCATGGCGACCCGCTGCTGGTGTTCGTGACCCGCGAGGACAGCACGTCCAGCCGGCTCCTGGCCTTCGACGCCGGGGCGGACGACTACGTCACCAAGCCGTACGAGGTCGAGGAGCTGCTGGCCCGGGTGCGGGCCGTCCTGCGGCGTGCCGGCCGGCTGGGGCACGCGGCGAGCCACGTCGGTCCCCTCGTGGTCGACGAGCGCACGCATGTGGCCGAGTTCGAGGGCACGCCGATCGACCTCGGCCCCACCGATTTCCGGCTGCTGGCGGTGCTGGCGCGCCACGCCGGCCAGGTGATGACCAACGCCGGCTTGCTGGAGCAGGTCTGGGGCCCCGAGCCCCACGACGAGAGCCTGGTGACGGCCCGCATCAGCCTGCTGCGCCAGCGCCTCGGCCCGCGCGCCGCCCGGCTCGTCCAGACCGTCCGCGGCGTCGGCTATGTGCTCAAGGACGACCCGACCACCAGTGCACCGTGACGACAGGTGTGCGTATCGCCACACACGGTGGCAGTAGCTGGGTAGCATCCTGGGAGATAGAGGGGACCAGCGGATCGACGGAGGGCGAGCGGACTCGTGCCGTACCGCCGCGAGACAGGGGAATCGGACTTCGAGACCGTGCTCGCCGCGGCGCGGGCGCGCGAGGCCTGGGCCCTGGAGCACCTGTACACCACGCTCGCGCCCGCAGTGGCGGGCTTCCTGCGCCTCCAGAGCGCGGCCGAGCCCGACGACCTCACCAGCGAAGTGTTCGTCGGCGTGCTGCGCAACCTGTCCACCTTCCGGGGCGACGAGGGCCACTTCCGCTCATGGGTCTTCACCATCGCCTACCGCCGGCTGACCGACGAGCGGCGCGCGATCGGCCGGCGGCCGCAGGTGCAGTCGCTCGACGACACGCCCGATCCGGTCGATCCGAGCGACGTCCAGGCCGACGTGGAGCGCCTGCTGGCGACCCACCGGGTGCGCGACCTGTGCGCCACCCTGCCCCCGGTACAGCGCGACGTAGTGCTGCTGAGGCTCGTGGGTCGCTTGACCATCGACGAGATCGCATCGCTCCTCGAGCGCTCCCGCGGCGCGGTCAAGGCCCTGCAACGGCGCGGGCTGGCGAAGCTGAGCCGGCGGCTCGAGCGGGAAGGTGTGCCCCTGTGACGGGCCCCGACGATCGCAGTGATGACATGCTCGCCGACCGCGACGCCGACTTCGCGCTCGAGGCACTGCTCCAGGGAAGGGACCCGGGCGACGAACATCGGCCGCTCGCCATGCTGGCCGACGACCTGCGGGTCGTGACCGGAGGCCCACCCCCCACCCCGTCGCGCGCCCTGGCCGCGGTGCTGGCCGGAGCGGACGCCCGACCCCGCCCCCACCGGCCCTCACCCGCCACCGCCCGCGAAGGCCAGTGGCGCCGGCTCGCCCGGCTGGCCGGCGGCGCCGCGGCCGCCATGACC
>JBKPRV010000436.1:0-6661 GCA_046734715.1 Actinomycetota bacterium
GGCGTCGACCTTCTCGACGCTCGACGACCTCGCCCCGGGGCGCGCGATCCTGGGCATCGGCGCGTGGTGGGATCCGCTGGCCGCCAAGGTCGGCATCACCCGGACGAGACCGCTCAAGGCCATGCGCGAGACGATCGAGGCGGTCCGGGCCCTGCTGGCCGACGAGACCGTGACCTACGACGGGGAGTTCGTGCACCTCGACGGGGTCGAGCTCGACTACGTCCACCAGGAGCCGCGGTCGAAGGACGTGCCGCTGTACATCGGCGCCACCGGCATGAAGATGATGGCCCTGGCGGGCGAGATCGCCGACGGCGCGGTGCTCAACTACCTGGTGTCGCCGGACTACAACCGGCGGGCGGTGGCGGCGCTGTCGGAGGGCGCGGCCCGGTCCGGCCGCACGCTGGACGACGTCGACCGGCCCCAGCTGGTGGTGTGCTCGCTCGACGCCGATCGGGAGGCGGCGCTGGACGCGGCCCGCCTGCTCGTGACCCAGTACCTGGGCCAGCAGCCCCACATCATGGCCGCGTCCGGCGTGCCGGAGTCCCTGCTGGACGAGATCGGCGCGGTGCTGACCTGGCCCGCCACCCACGACCAGGTGATGGCGGCCAGCAAGCTGGTCCCCGACGAGGTCGTCCAGATGCTGTGCGCCGCCGGGACCGCGGCCGAGTGCCGGGCCAAGGTGGCCGAGTACGTGGCCGCGGGCTGCACCTCGCCGATCCTCTACCCGCTGGGCGACGTCGCCGCCACGCTGGAGGCCTTCGCCCCCGTGCCATGATGCGGCCCGTGCGCCTGGCCGAGGGAACGCTCGTGGTGCTGGTGGGGCCGCCCGCGTCGGGCAAGTCCACCTGGGCGGCCGAGCAGTTCCCGGCGGACCAGGTGGTGTCGTCGGACCGGATACGCGCCCTCGTCGGGACCGGCGAGCACGACCAGCGGGCGTCGCAGGACGCGTTCGACGTGCTCGATCTGGTGTTGCAGCGCCGGCTGCGGCGGCGGCTGACAACGGTGGTCGACACGCTGGGCAACGACGCCAAGCGGCGCCGGCGCTGGCAGGAGGCGGCCGATCGGGCGGGCGTGCCGTGCGTGGCCGTGGTGTTCGACGTGGACGCGGCCACCTGCCGAGCCCGCAACCGGGGCCGGGAGCGGGCGATCCCGGCCAACGTCATGTCCTCGATGCTGGAGGCCTGGCCCGGCGTGCGCGGCATGCTGCCGGACGAGGGGTTCGACGCCATCCACGACCCGGGCCCGGTCCACGTCGTCGCCCCCGACCTGGTGGCCGCGCCCGCGGCCGCCGACCGCCAGAAGGAGAGCCCGATGTCCCTTGCGTTCGGCCTGCAGCTCCCTCGCTTCGACTGGCCCGGCGGCCCGGCCGAGACCCGCACCCGGCTGGCGGAGGTGGCGGTCGCCGCCGAGGAGGCGGGCTTCACCAGCCTCTGGGTGATGGACCACTTCTTGCAGATCCCCCCGGTGGGACGCCATTGGGAGGACATGCTCGACAGCTACACCACGCTGGGCTTCCTGGCCGGCCGCACCGAGTCGATCCGCCTGGGCACCATGGTCACCGGGGTCACGTACCGGAACATCGCGCATCTGGCCAAGATCGTGGCCACGCTGGACGTCCTGTCCGGCGGGCGGGCCATCGCCGGCATCGGCGCCGCGTGGTTCGAGCGGGAGCACAAGGCCTACGGCTGGCCCTTCCCGCCCAGGACCGAGCGCTACGCCATGCTGGAGGACGCCCTGGAGCTGCTGCCGCTCATGTGGGGCAAGGGCACCCCCGCCTTCCAGGGCCGGACCGTCGAGGTGGCCGAGGCGGTGTGCTACCCCCGCCCGCTGCAGGAGCACGTGCCCATCCTGGTGGGCGGCTCGGGCGAGCAGGTCACCCTGCGCCTGGTCGCCCGCCACGCCGACGCCTGCAACCTGTTCGGCGACCCGGACACGGTGCGCCACAAGGTCGAGGTCCTGCACGCCCACTGCGCCCGCGAGGGCCGCGACCCGGGCGAGATCACGGTCACCAACCTCACGACGCTGGGCGCACCGTCGGTCGACGACCACATCGGCCGCTACCGCCAGTACGCCGAAGCCGGAGTCCAGGAGGCCATCGTCAACCTGCCCGCCGCCGCCACCCCGGAGGCGGTGGCCGCCTTCGCCCCCGTCATCGAGGCGTTCCGGCTACGGGGGTGATCCCGAGGTCGGCGAGGGCGGCATTGCCGGTCACTGCAGTCTTGCCTCCGGCCAGGATCAGCGTCCGGGCCCGTTGGTAGGGGCAGCCGGCGGCCTCGAACGCGGGGGCGGCGGCAACCAGGCGTTCGTGGTCGTCGTCTGCCAGCGCGGCGGCCCGGTCGAGGATCGCGGTGGCGACGGGGTTCCCGGCGACGATCGGGCGGGTGGTGGCGAGATGGTGGGTGGCGTCGCGGTGGCCGGCCAGCACGGCGGCTTCGGCTCGCAGGGCGACGTGCCAGTGCAGCAGGATCCCCGTCTGCCATGGCTTCGGCTCGTCCGCCGGGGAGTCGAGCCCTTCCAGGGCGAGTGTGGCCTGTCCATGGTGGAGCAGGGCGATGGCGTCGAAGGAGGGGCTGTAGCCGGCCCGGTCTTGGGGGGTTACGCCCAGCTCGTCGAGGACGGCGAGCCACTCGGCTCGGGCGGCTTGGTCACCGCGTAGGCCGTGGATCATCGCCACCGCGGCGGCTACCGGGCCGAAGCCGGGCGCCCTTGGGCGGCCCGCCCGGGCCCAGACGTCGAGGAACCGGCCGCTGCCGGCGATCACATCGGTGGCATGACCGGCGAGGGCGTCGGCCATGAGGAGCCGTGACGTAGCGACGTGCCCGACCTCGGCCAGCGCCGGCAGGTCGCGCAGCTGCCGGCCCCATCGTCGTGCCGCCGGCAGGTCGCCGACTCCGATGCTGGTGGCGGTGGCGATCAGGAGCGCGTCGATCAGCTCGTCGGTGGTGCCCGGGGTGACGGGCAAGGCAGCGAGTAGGTCGACGCGGCGCTGGGCGGTGGCGGCGGCCGCGAAGTTGTCGCCCGCCCGGCGCTGGGCGCCGGTCAACGCGAAGAGGGCCGCGCACTCCGCCAGTGGATCGTCGAGCCGGCGGGCCAGCGTCACTGCCCGCTCCGCGAGGGCGGTCATCTCCGACGCGGCCAGCTTGCGGTCCGCCGGTTCGGCGAAGAACGCGTAGCCCAGGGCAGCGCAGTCGGCGAGAGCCACCGCGGCCTGGGCTGCAGGGTCATCGCCGGCCAGCTCGCGCGCTCGGGCGAGCCGCGCGGTCGCCTCGTCGCGCGGCGGCCGCCGAGCGAACGTTCCGGCCTTCCGGAAGTAGGCGGTGCTTGCCGTGGCCAGGTCCCGGGCGGCCGCCGCGGTGTCGCCGGCGCGTAGGTCGACGTCGGCGGCGGCCTGCCAGAGGCGGTAGGCGTCGTCGCCCCGCATGCGGCACGCAGCCACGTTCGCAGCACACCGCAGGGCGGCGGCCGCGCCGGCGGGGTCATCGGTGAGGGCTGCCGCCTGCTCGTAGCGCTGCTGGGACTCGCCGATCAGGTTGCGGGTGAAGGCCAGCTGCGCCATCGACAGGGCCAGGTCGCTCGCATCGGTGTGGTGCGCGGGTTCGACGGCGGCCCAGCTCAGGGCGGCCCGGACGTCGTCGGCCGCGGCGTCGAAGCGGGCCCGCCAGTCGCCGGTGGTGGGCGACGGGTCGTCGGTCAGCCCGCTGGCGGTGGCCAGGCACCAGCGCATATGCCGGTCCCGGGTGACGTCGAGCTCACCGGTCTCGACGAGCTGTTCGGTCCCGTGCTGGCGGATGGTCTCCAGCCCCCGGTACCGGGTGCTGCCGGCGGACGCGGCGACGGCCAGCAGGCTCTGGTCCGCGAGCCGGGCCAGCCCGTCGACGACCGCGCCCGGTTCCAGAGGCGGGAACCCGGTCACCTCGGCGGCGGCCGCCGCGGTGAACGGCGAGACGAACACCGAGACCCGCCGCAGCAGCGTCAGGTCGGGGCGGCTGAGCAGAGCCTGGCTCCAGTCGAGCATCGCCCGCACCGAGCGGTGCCGGTCATCGGCACGATGTCCACCGACCAGGAGCCGCAGGTGGTCGGACAGGCCCGCGACGAGCCCGTCGAGCCCGAGCGCGGGCAGGCGGGCCGCGGCGAGCTCGATCGCCAGCGCCACCCCGTCCAGCTTGCGACACACGTCGGTGACCTGGTCCAGGTGATCGGCCTCGACCGTCCAGCCGACGGCCGTGGCCCGGTCGACGAACAGGGCGACGGCGTCCGAAGGACCGCCCTCAGTGGGCGCGCCGGCGCCGTGTGCTGCCAGAGACAGCGGGGGAACCGCGTACACCCGCTCGAAGGGCACCATCAGCCGGGCCCGGCTGGTGGTCAGCACTCTCACGCGCGGGCAGCGCGCCAGCAGCCGCTCGACGAACGGTGCCGCCCCGGCGGTGAGGTGTTCGCAGTTGTCCAGCACCAGCAGGGCGTGGCGATCGGCCAGGGCAGCCAGCACCGAGTCTTCGATGGTACGGCCCTGTTGCTCGCCCAGGCCGAGCGCGGCCGCCACTGCGGACCCGACCATCGCCGGGTCGGTGACCGGCACGAGGTCGACGAACCACACGCCGTCGGCAAAGTGGCCGGCCAGGTCGGCGGCGACCGTGAGCGCCAGTCGGGTCTTGCCCACGCCCCCGGGACCGACAGCGGTGACCTCGCGGTGCGCCTCGACGGCGTCGCGCAGCTCGGCCCGCTCCCGGGCTCGGCCGATGAACGGGCTCAACGGCGCCGGGAGCCCGGCCAGCGCCTGGCTGGTCCGCTCGGCGTGGGCGAGCTCCGCAGCGCGTTCCGCTAGGCCGCGTCGATCCGGGACCCCGAGCTTGCGCAGCAGCGAGGAGACGTGGGTCTCGACCGTGCGCACGGAGATGAACAGCTGCGCACCGATCTCGGCGTTGCTCCGGTGCGCTGCGACCAGGCTCAGGATCTCGGCCTCACGAGGGGAGATCCCCGCCGGGGCCGGCTGCGTGGACACGCGGCCCATTCTCCCGCACGTGCCCGCCGCCGGTGTCGCCCCCGGCTGGGTGAGGGGATCCGTGGCGCGCTCCGTGGTGGGCACGGATGGGGCGCGGCCAGGAGAGGGGGATGCTGCCACCCGGAGGCCCTTTCCAACCAGGAGGCACTCATGAGCCACGACATCCAGACCATCATCATCCCCGTGCGGGACCTGGCCACCGCCAGAGCCCTCTACGGCACAGTCCTGGGCGTGGAGCCCTACGCGGACGAGCCCTACTACGTCGGCTTCCGGGTTGGCGACCAGGAGATCGGGCTCGACCCGAACGGTCACAACCACGGCATGACCGGTCCGGTCGGCTACTGCCACGTCGGCGACGTCACCGCAACCCTCCGCCAGGCGGTCGACGCCGGCTGGCGAGCCCGCCAGGACGTCAAGGACGTCGGCGGAGGCCAACTGGCCGCCATCGTCGAGGACCCCGACGGCAACGTCCTCGGATTCCTCCAGCGCTGACAGCAATGCCAGACAAGATCAACCCAAGGGGAAGCCTGCCATGACCACCATCGACTCGATCACGCTCGAAGCGGCTGACCCCACGTCCGCCGATAGCTTCTGCACGGCCGCATTCGGTTTGGGAGCTCAAGTGCGCGCCCGGGCCTCTGAGGCCCCGACGACCGGCTTCCGCGGGTTCACGCTGTCGCTCGTCGTGTCCCAACCATCCACAGTCGACGCTCTGATCAGCGCCGCGCGGGAGGCCGGCGGGACCGAGCTGAAGCCGGCCAAGAGGTCCCTCTGGGGATACGGCGGCGTCGTACGCGGCCCCGATGGCACGATCTGGACGGTCGCGAGTTCGTCGAAGAAGGACCGCGGTCCGGCTACTCGCGAGATCGACGAGCTCGTCCTCCAGCTGGGCGTCGCCGACGTGGCCGCGAGCAAGCGGTTCTACGTCGAGCACGGGCTCGAAGTGGCGAAGAGCTACGGCCGCAAGTACGTCCAGTTCTCCAGCCCGTCGAGCCCCGTCATCCTGGCGCTCTACGGTCGCCGTGCCCTGGCCAAGACCGCCAGCGTGTCCCCGGACGGCACGGGATCGCACCGCATCGCCATCAACAGCGCGGTCGGGCCGTTCACCGATCCCGACGGGTTCATGTGGGAAACCGTGTGAGCCGGTAATTCGCTCGCCGCCCGGGGCGGGCGGCCGTACGGTCGGGGCATGGCCGTGACGGTGATGGTGCTCCGTGCCCGGGCACGCGGGACACGCCCCATGGGGGTGGCACCGGCTAGCGCCGTCGTGGGCCGAGAAGCTCGTAGCTGACGCTGGCGTCTCGCAAGGCGAGCTGGTCCTCGACATCGGCGCCGGTACCGGGGCCCTGACCGCCGCGCTCGTGGAGCGGGGGGCGCGGGTGGTGGCGTTCGAGCTGCACCCGCAGCGCCTCGCCGCGCTGCGCAGCCGGTTCGCGGGCGACCGCCGGGTGACCGTCGTGAAGGCGGACGTGGCCGACCTGAGGCTGCCGCGGCGGCCGTTCCGGGTGGTGGCCAACCCGCCCTTCGCGCAGACCACCGCGGTGCTGAGCCGGCTGCTCGCCCCGGGGTCCCGGTTGGTCCGGGCCGACCTGGTGGTCCAGCAGCAGGCCGCCCAGCGCTGGGCCGCGGGCCGCGCTCCCGGGGCCGGCCGCTGGGCTCAGA
>JBKPRV010000437.1:0-4866 GCA_046734715.1 Actinomycetota bacterium
CGTCAGGCGTCTGGACGGGTCCCGGGTCGGGCTCTCCCCCACCAGCAGGGGCCCGCTCGTCCGACCATCGAGGTAGGCCGCGATGGCCCGAGCCGTGCGCCCGTCGAGGGCCAGGCCCTGCGCCTGGCCCCGCCGCTGGACCGTGGCACGCATCGACCAACCGGACCCATCGAGCTGGTCGACGTCGAGCGCCAACGCCTCGGCCAGCTTCATTCCCTCCAGCATGAGAAGAGCCACCAGCACGACCACCTTCGGCCCCACGACGGCTGCCGCATCGAGCAGTGCCAAGGCGTCGTGCTCGTCCAGGCCGGACGGCTTCTCCGTGTTCCCGCCGCCGGGGCGCCGGACGTGGTCGAGAGGATTCGACGAGACGGCCTGCGCCGCGAGCGCGTGCTGGAAGAACGACGCCAACGCCGAGAGCCGCCGCGCAACGGTCCCGGGGCGGACACCCTCCTCGTCGCAGTCGTCGCGGTAGTCGATCAGCTCCGCGAGCCCGACTCCCAGGAGCTCGTGGCCATGCGCGTCGCACCACGTCACAAACGCCGCCAGATCCCGCCCATACGCGTCCTTCGTGTGGGACGACGAGAGGTCGTCCAACCACGCGTCGACCAGATCCGTGTACGGCGCCCGCTGGCCTGTAGCCACCTGCCCCAGTGTGCCTGCAAGCGGCTTGACAGTCAACATAATCGCAGCCGATTATGTGCAGTGTATCGCTCAATGGGCCGAAGGAGGTGACTGGGAGATGACCGCCACGATGGAACGCGAAGTGACCACCGCCACCCCGACCGCCGAGCACCGACGCCCCCAGAACGGTGTCAAGCCCGCGCCGGTGCGACCACACCGGGGCCGCGCCCGCCGGTGCGGTCGCTGGTCAGGCCTCGCCCTCCTGCTCATGCTCGTCGCCCTGCTGGCCATCGTCGCCACCGCGGACCCCGTGGGGGTGCCGGACACCGGTGGGGCGACCACCAGGGCGGTCGAACCCGTGGCCCCGGCCGTGAAGCCCACCGAACCGGAGAAGCCCACGGGCACCGGCGACCTCTGTTCAGGCTCGGCGACGCCAACGACCGCCGCGGGCCAGGCCGAGCGGGCAAGCGCTCGACTGCCATGGCCACTGCTGTTCTGCCCGGACGTCGCGCCATGAGCGGCGCCGAGCAGCTGGCGCGGCGCGCCCGTGTTCTGGAACAACTCGCGGCGCGGTTCCGTGACGCGGCAGAGCGGGCTCACGGCCCGCGCAAGGCAGCACTCCGGCAAGCCGCCCGAGAGATGCAGACCGAGGCCCTTCGCTTCACGTTGGCGGCCACAGGCACGCAGGCGGCGCCGGGGCCCGACCGACTGCAGGAGCTGACGACATGAGAGGAGATGGTTGACGTGCCCGACAAGGAGACGACCGAGAGCGTCAGCGAGAGCGAGAACCCGGCGATCCCGGCGCCGGCCCCGGAGGTGGTCCGGCCACGGACGAACCGGGACTGGTGGCCGAACCAGCCGGACCTCCAGGTGCTGCACCAACACTCGCCCCGCGCCGACCCGCGCGGGGATTCCTTCGACTACGCGAGGGAGTTCGAGGGCCTCGATGTCGAGGCCCTGAGGCGCGACCTCGTCGAGGTCATGACCACGTCGCAGGAGTGGTGGCCGGCCGACTACGGCCACTACGGCCCGCTGTTCGTCCGGATGGCGTGGCACGCGGCGGGCACCTACCGCATCGCCGACGGCCGCGGCGGAGGCGACGGCGGCGCCCAGCGCTTCGCCCCCCTCAACAGCTGGCCCGACAATGCCAGCCTCGACAAAGCCCGCCGGCTGCTTTGGCCGGTCAAGCAGAAGTACGGCCGCAGGATCTCCTGGGCCGACCTCATCACCTTCGCCGGCAACTGCGCCCTCGAATCCATGGGGTTCAAGACCCTCGGCTTCGGGTTCGGCCGCCACGACTGGTGGGAGCCTGAGGAGATCTTCTGGGGGCCGGAGGACACCTGGCTTGGCGACGAGCGGTACCGCTCGCCCGGCGAGTTCGAGGATCCCTTCGGCGCCGTGCAGATGGGCCTCATCTACGTGAACCCCGAGGGCCCGGGCGGCCAGCCTGACCCTCTCGCGGCGGCGCGGGACATCCGGGAGACGTTCCGGCGCATGGCGATGAACGACGAGGAGACCGTCGCGCTGATCGTGGGCGGCCACACCTTCGGCAAGTGCCATGGCGCGTGCCCGCCCGACCACCTCGGTCCCGAACCCGAGGCCTGCCCGGTGGAGCACCAGGGCCTCGGCTGGAAGAACGCCTTCGGTACCGGGACGGGGCCCGACACCCTCACCAGCGGGCTGGAGGGTGCCTGGACCAACGAGCCGACCACGTGGGACAACGGCTATCTGGACAACCTGTTCCGCTACGACTGGGAGCTGACGGAGAGTCCGGCCGGCGCCAAGCAGTGGAAGCCGAAGGACCCCGAGGCGCAAGGCACCGTCCCCGATGCCCACGACCCGTCGAAGCGGCACGCGCCGATGATGCTGACCACCGACCTGGCATTGAAGCTGGACCCGATCTACGGCCCGATCGCCAAGCGGTTCCACGAGCACCCCGACGAGCTGGCCGAAGCCTTCGCCAAGGCGTGGTACAAGCTGCTGCACCGCGACATGGGCCCGCTCTCGCGCTATCTGGGCCCGTGGGTGCCGGAGCCGCAGCTATGGCAGGACCCGTTGCCGCCGGTGAACCACGAGCTGATCGGCGAGGACGACATCGCCGGCCTCAAGGCCAAGTTGCTCGCCTCGGGGCTGTCGATCTCCCAGCTGGTGCGGACCGCGTGGGCCGCCGCCGCCAGCTACCGCGGCACCGACAAGCGAGGTGGTGCCAACGGGGCACGGCTGCGCCTCTCGCCACAGAAGCACTGGGAGGTCAACGACCCGCCGGAGTTGGCCAAGGTGCTGTCCGTCCTGGAGCAGGTCCAGCAGGACTTCAACGCGTCGGCGCCTGGGGGAAGGCGGGTTTCGCTCGCGGACGTGATCGTCCTCGGCGGGTGCGCCGCGGTCGAGCAGGCGGCGAAGGACGCCGGCTACGACCTCACCGTGCCGTTCGTGCCCGGCCGGACCGACGCCACGCAGGAGCAGACCGACGTCGAGTCGTTCTCCGTGCTCGAGCCCTCCGCAGACGGGTTCCGCAACTACCTTCGGCGGGGCGTCAAGCTGGCACCCGAGACCCTGCTCGTCGACCGGGCCAACTTCCTGCGGCTGACCGCCCCGGAGATGACGGTCCTGATCGGCGGCCTGCGGGCCCTCGACGCCAACTGGGACCAGTCGGCGTTGGGCGTCCTCACCGAGCGGCCCGAGACGCTGACCAATGACTTCTTCGTCAACCTGCTCGACATGGACACCGAATGGAGCCCCTCGGCAGCGACCGAGGACGTCTACGACGGTCGCGACCGCGACACCGGCGAGCCCAAGTGGACAGCTACCACCGTCGACCTCGTCTTCGGATCGAACTCCCAGCTCCGCGCCTACGCCGAGTACTACGCGTGCGATGACGCGAAGGACCGCTTCGTGCACGACTTCATCGCCGCCTGGGACAAGGTCATGAACCTCGACCGCTTCGACATCCCCGAACGGCGACGGCTGAGCTGAACCACGAGCACGCCACCGAGCTGCGGATCGGCAGCTCGCGTGACTTCGCTCGTTCGGCGCTCAGGCGATGCCGGTTGCTGTCACCCATCCGCGCGCACGAGAGCCTCGTTCGCTCACGACTGCTCTGACCTGGTACTTCGAGCGCGCTCGGAGGGACTCGAACCCCCAACCTTCTGATCCGTAGCGAGGCGAGCACCGTCCCTGTGAGTCCCCACCGTGTGGCATGCCCGGCGGGGGCTCCGGTCAGGCCGGCAGACGTCTGGACACCACTGCTCCGGTTGCTGTCCCGGTTGCTGTACGACGTCGTGGTCCCGGCCTGCCGAGGCTGCGCTGTCGAAGCGACGACACACGAGCTCGCGCCCAGTCGAGGCACCGCCCGCTTGTTCGTCGGGTCGTCTCAGGCTCACCGGTCGAATACGACGTAATGACGGCGCAGGTACCCAGGGAGCGGGTCGCCGCGAGCGATGAACAGATCGCACACCGCGGCGAGGACTCCGCCGCCGGCGCCAACAGCGGAGGCGACGACACCACCAGTGGAGTTGCCGACAGCGCCGCCAAGCGCCCCCGCAGCGAATAGCAGACTGGCACGGGCACGGGTGCTCAGCACCTTCGACCGTTCCACCTCTCCGAACAAGCCCGCCCGTGCGTCAGCGAGCACCTCGGCGACGACGTCGGCTACGTCGATTTCGGGGCCGAGCTCGGTCCGGACGGCGCGGGCGCGTTCGAGACCGCTCGACAGCCGCGCCCGCCACACGGCGAACGCTTCGCTGTGCTCCCGGATGGCGACGGCGTCTTGGACGAGCAGCGAGTCGATGCGGGGAACGTCGATGCTGATGAGTTCGAAGAGGCGGAGGTCATGGCGCGGGTCGCCTGTCGGCGCGAGTCGAGCGAATAGCGGGGTCGGGCACAGCAGGTCGAACTGGCTGCCGAGCCGCGCAAGGTCATGAAGGGACACACTGACGATCCCGAGCGCATTCTCGACGACGGCTGACGGGCGGAGATCCGCGAGAACTTGAATGAACACCTGAACCATCTCACGGTCCGGACCCGAGAGCGCCTGCTCGACTAGGGAAAGGGGAGGCTCACGGTCGCCGGCGCGTATCCGCCGCCACAGCTCTCGGAGCTGTGGCCCGAGGCCGTCGACGAACGCCGCCTCGAACGCATCCCACACCTCAGCTTCCGGAGCGACAAAGCCCGACCGGGCAAGCGCTACGCAGTCGAGTGACGAGCGATTCCGTGCATCATCCGGCAGGAAGTACGTCTGCACCA
>JBKPRV010000438.1:0-16947 GCA_046734715.1 Actinomycetota bacterium
CCAGGTGGTGGCCCGACCGTCGCGCGGTGCCGTGATCAACCTGCTGGTGGTGGGGGCGGTGTGGCTCACGGTGCGCGACAGCCCGGCGATCGTGGCCCTGCTGGGTGGTGTCGCGCTGGTCGGGTTGCTGGCCCTCCGGTACGGGCGAGCCCGCCGCCGTGGCGACCAGGGCCCGGCGCTGCGCACGCCCGTCGCCGCCCTCGCGCTGGGGGCACTGGTGCTGGGGCTGGCGGCCACCGCCGCCTCCAACCACGGGCAGCGCCACCTGTACCCGCTGCGCAACGTGCTCGAGGTGCGCGTCCTGCCCTACCCCGAGCGGGTGCGCTGGTTCGCGGACCATGGCATGCCCCAGGCGGACGAGTTCGTGGGTGATGACGCCCGCCGGCCGTTCGAAGCGGCGGGCCAGGCGCCGGTGGTCTACATCCCCGACGGCGACCCCGACCTGGGCCCGTGGTTCGCCTGGCTGGCCGAGGACGGGCGGGCCACCTTCGCCCGCTGGGTGGTGACCCATCCCTGGTATGTGGTCGACGAGCCGCTCCGGACGCCGGAGCGCACGTTCAACAACGCGGCCGGCGACCGCGGCTTCTACGCCTCGCCCGATCAGCGCCGGGTGCCGCTCGTCGACCGCCTGCTGGCCCCGCGCACCTGGGTCTTCGGCGTGGTGGCGCTCCTGGCCATCGGCTACGCCATCGGCCGGCGGCGGGTGACCCCGGCGCTGGTGACCGGGGCGATGACCGCAGCGCTGGCCGTCCCTCACGGGCTCACGGCGTGGCACCTCGACGGCATGGAGACGGCGCGGCACCTGCTGGTCCCCGCCCTGCAGTTCCAGCTGGGCGTCCTGCTGGTCGTGATCGGGCTGCTGCCGGCTGCGGTACGGTCCGGGCATGGCTGACGAGACGCCCCTGTCGATCCACCATCCCGAGGCCGTCGCCGTGGGCGGCGTCGTCGTGATCCAGGAGATCTTCGGGGTGACCGAGCACATCGAGGACGTGTGCCAGCGCCTGGCGCATGCCGGCTGGCTGGCGGTGGCGCCCCACCTGTTCTGGCGCAGCGGCGACCCGATCCTGGCCACCGACGACTACGGCACCGCGTTCGAGCACACCGGCAAGCTCACGGCCGACAGCATCATGACCGACGTGGATGCCGCCCTGGCCTACATCGGGGACGCCGGCTTCCCGCTCGACGCCGCGGGCATCGTCGGCTTCTGCGCCGGCGGCACCATCGCCTTCGGGGTGGCGACCCGGCGCCCCATCGGCGCGGCCGTCAGCTACTACGGCGGTGGCATCCTCGAGAGCCGCTTCGGCTTCGCCCCGATGGCCGAGGCCGCCCCCGGTCTGGAGGTCCCGTGGCTGGGCCTGTACGGCGACCAGGACCCCAGCATCCCCACCGACCAGGTCGAGCAGCTGGCGGCGGCGGCCGCGCGGGCCGACGCCGACACCGAGGTGATCCGCTACCCCGACGCGGGCCACGCCTTCAACCGCGACACCGACTCCTCGTACGAGCAGGCCTCGGCCGAGGACGCCTGGCACCGCACGCTCGACTGGTTCGCCGACCACCTCACCACCGGCGCCACCGAGACGCTCTAGGACTCCGGCTGCGGGTCGGGGATGCCGAGATCGAGGTTGGGCTGGTCGAGGCCGCCGTCGGCCTCGATGACCTTGCCGGTGAGGTAGGCACCGGCGTCGGAGGCCAGGAACAGCACGGTGGCGGCGATGTCGTCGGGGTCGCCGATGCGGCGCAGCGGGGTGGTGGCCTCCATCGTGGCGCGGGTGGCGTCGTCGTTCAGCACGATGTCGAGGGCCGAGGTGGCGACCGAGCCCACCGCGATGGCGTTGACCCGCACCGTGGGGGCCAGGTCGCGGGCGGCCAGGCGGGTGTAGTGCGACAGCGCGGCCTTGGCCGTGCCGTAGGCCAGGTAGCCCCGGCCGCTGACCCGGCCCATGACCGACGAGATGTTGACCACCGCGCCGGACCCGCCGGCCGCCAGCAGCAGGGGCAGGGCGGCCCGGGTGAGGGCGTGGGCGGTGGAGACGTTGAAGTGGAAGGCCTCCTCCAGGAACCGGTTGGAGGTGTGTTCGAACGGCCGGGGCATGGTCCCGCCCACGTTGTTGACCACGATGTCGAGCCGGCCGAACGCGTCGGCGGCGGCGCCGGCCAGGCCGGCCGCGGCGTCCAGGTCGGACAGGTCCGCCTCCACCGCCACGGCCCGGCGGCCGGCAGCCTCGATGCGCTTGGCCACATCGGCCAGCTGCGACCCGGTGCGGGAGGACACGACCACGTCGGCCCCCGCCTCGGCCAGCGCCACGGCGGTGGCGGCACCGATGCCCCGCCCACCCCCGGTCACGACGGCGGCGCGCCCGTCGAGCCGGAACCGGTCCCAGATCATCCGGTGACCTTAGGGCCTGTCCTGTAGCGCATGCTGCCGGACCCAGGCGTGCATGGCGATGCCGGAGGCGACGCCCGCATTGATGGACCGGGTGGAGCCGAACATGGCGATCGAGCACACCAGGCTGGCCGCCTTGCGGGCCTCGTCGGACAGGCCCGGGCCCTCCTGGCCGAACAGCAGCACGCAGCGGCGGGGGAGCGCGGTGGTCTCCAAGGGCACCGACCCCGGCAGGTTGTCCACCCCCACCAGGGGCAGGTCCTCGGCCGCGGCCCACGCCACCAGGTCCTCGATCGCCTCGTGGTGCACCACGTGCTGGTAGCGCTCGGTGACCATGGCCCCCCGCCGGTTCCAGCGCCGCCGGCCCACGATGTGGACCGCGGCGGCGCCGAAGGCGTTGGCGTTGCGGACCACCGTCCCGATGTTGAGGTCGTGGCGCCAGTTCTCCACCGCCACGTGGAACGGGTGCCGGCGCCGGTCGAGGTCGGCGACGATGGCCTCGACCGTCCAGTAGCGGTACCGGTCGACGACGTTGCGGCGGTCGCCCCGCGCCAGCAGCTCGGGGTCGAGGCGATCGTCGTCGGGCCAGGGCCGGGGATGGGGGCCGACGCCGACCCCCTCGACGATGCCCTCGGTGGTGTCGGCCAGTCAGGCCCCCGTCGTGGGCGTCTCGCCCGCCCGGGTGGCGGTGCCGGGGGCGTCGGTGGGCGTGGCGTCGGCCGGCGCCGAGCCTACCTGCCCCTGCTCGGCGGGCGCTCCCAACCCGAGCTGTGAGCGGATCTGGGCCAGCCTGGCCTGGGCCTCGCTGTTGATCGAGGCCTGCTCGACCTCCAGCATGCGGGCCTCCACCGAGCTCTCGGTCAGCTCGGCCATGCCCTTGGCCTTGGCGTAGCGGGCCTCGATCTTGTCGCGCACCTCGTTGAGCGTGGGCACGTCCTGGCCCACCGCCTCCGACAGCGAGGACATCGCCTTGTTCATCTGCTCCTGCATCTTGGCCTGGTCGAGCTGGGAGAGGAGCTTCTGGCGCTCGGCCAGCTTGGCCTGCAGGGCGGACGAGTTCTGCTGCACCGCGGCCTTGGCCTGGTTGGCGGCCTCGGTGGACTGGAGGTGGAGCGCCTTGAGGTCCTCGACCTCACGCTCCAGGGCGATCAGCCGGTTGGCGAAGCTCTCGGCCGTGACCGTGTACTGGCCGGCTTTGGTCTGGTCGCCGCCCCTGGACGCCTCGTCGGCCATGAGCACGGCCTGGCGGGCGTTGGCGCCGACCTTCTCCAGCTCGCCCATGGCCCGGTTGAGGCGGATCTCGGTCTGCTTCTGATGGGCGATGACGTTGGCGGCCTGCTCCTTGAGGCGCCGCTGCTGCTCCTGCGCCTCGGTGATGGCCTGCTCGAGCTGGATCTTCGGGTCGGCCCGCTCGTTGAAGTCGGACGACAACTTGGCCGTCAGGTATGCCCACCACCGTCGGAAGACCTTGAACATGCCCTGCACCCTACGCCGAGCAGAGCTGCCTGACGACGGCGGGCGCTGCTCCGGCTACCTGCGGGCCCGGGCGAGCAGCCCCTGGAGGCGGGCCACGGTGGCGACGGATTCGGGCACCCCCTGCCGCCAGGTGACCGCCACGTAGGCGGCTGCGGCCGGGCCGCACACGAACGCCGCGGCGATCAGGTTGGGCAGGCCGCCGAACAGCAGCTCGCACACGAAGGCCACCGCCGCGGTGGCGGCGCAGCCGAGGGCGATCTGGTTGAGCCAGCGCCCGGCCATGTGGGTGCGTCCCACGCGCCAGGCGAGCGCGGTGCTGAGCAACCGGTACTCGATCCAGTCCGAGATGGTGGCGCCCAGCGCCAGGCCCACGATGCCCAGGTGGGGGACGTCGGCCACGTTGGCCCGCACCGAGTCCGGCAGGGGACCGAAGGCCAGCATGTCGCCCCACCCCTCGATCCCCGTCGCCCCCACGAACAGCCGGTCGAACGGGAACATGAACACCAGGCCGATGGCCGCCGCCAGCACGACGCCGATGACGCCCAGGCGGGCGGGGGTGCGGGCGTCGTCCAGGGCGTAGAGCCCGTTCTGCAGCAGCCGGGCGGCGGTCACCGGCAGCAGGCCCATGGACAGGAACGCCAGCGTCAACCACACCGCGATGGTGTCGGCCGCAGTGAAGCTGCCCCGCTCGAACACGGCCGCCACGATCACGTCGCCGACCACGATGAACAGCGTCGCCGTGGGGGCCACGTACCAGGCGATGCGGGCCATGCTGTCCTCCAACCGCAACCGGAAGCGCCTTCGAGTCTCGGGGTCGTGCACCTCGACCTGCGACAGGTCGGGCAGCTCGGCCGCGGCCACGCTCACCCCGAACAGGCTGACCGGCAGCAGGTACAGGACCATGGCGTAGGTCAGCGAGGACACCGCGCCGGTCACGAGGAGGCTGGCCAGCAGCAGGTCGACCCAGCCCATGATCTGGATCGCGCCCCGGCCCAGCAGGACCGGCACGAAGCGGGACAGCACGCTGCGGACCCAGGCGTCCGCCGTGTCCAGGCTGAGGCGAACCTCGCCCAGCAGCCGGCGCACCGGCCCGATCTGCACCCCGAACTGGAGGATGCCCCCCGCCAGCACGCCCCAGGCGAGGGCGACCGCCAGGTCCTCCTTCTGGTCGAGCGTCTCGTAGCCGCCCACCACCAGCACCGCGGCCAGCAGCGCCACGATCTGGGCGACGTTCCACAGCACCGGCGCCACGTAGGACAGGAAGAACTGGCGGTGGCTGTTGAGGACGCCCAGGCACCAGGCCGAGAGCACCAGGAAGCCGATGCCCGGGAACATGATGCGGGTCAGCTGGACCGTGAGGTCGTAGGTCTCCTGGGTATAGCCGGGCACCAGGATGCGGGTCAGCGGGGCCGCGAACACGATGCCGATCACGCTGATCGCCCCGGTCACGGCGATGAGCAGGCCCGCGATGGCGCCGGCCACCTTGCCCGCCTCCTCGTCGCGGCCCTCGGCCCTCAGGCGGGCGTAGACGGGGATGAACGAGGCCGACAGCACGCCCTCGCCCAGCAGGTTCTGCATCAGGTTGGGGATGCGCAGCGCGGCCTTGAAGGCGTCGGCCGGCCCGCCGACGCCGAGGAAGGCGCCGATCACCATCTCGCGGATCAGGCCGGCGCAGCGGGACAGGAAGATGCCCGCCGCCACCAGGAACGACCCGCGGGCGCTCGAGGGCGGTGGCTCCTCGGGTGGGCGCTCGGCCTCGCCCTTCGGCGGCTCAATGGGGGGCGCCGGGCCCTCGGGCGGCGGCACGGGCCGCGGCGCCGGTGGCGCCACCGGAGGCATGGTCTCGGCCGGCATCACGCCCTCGTCGATGACGATGGCCTGGTGCTCGCCGGTCATCCACGGTGCGAGGGGCTGGTTGGCCACGCCCGGTGATTCGGCGGCGAGGCCGAACACGTCGTGGTGGTGGACGACCAGCTCGGCGGTGGGCGCTTCCGGCTCGTAGAGCCGGCGGGCCCGCTCGCGGTTGGCCGCCCCGTACTCGGGCGCCGCGTGGCGCGGCTCCCTCCGGCGGGGCGGGACCGCGCCGTTGGCGCGGCTGTCGGGATCGTCGGGCCTACGCCGGTTCACAGGCGCCTACCCGGGCTCGCCGCCCGAGACGTCGCCCCGCGCCGCGGCGTCGGTCTCCTCCAGGGCCAGGCGCAACGCCTCGACCTCGGTGACGAGCTCGTCCACGTCCTGCCCCAGGCCCTCGACGTCGCCGCCGGCCTGGGCGTGGGCGGACAGCTCCAGCGTGCGGGCCACGGCCTCGTCCAACCCGGCATCGAGCAGCCGCAACTGGTCCCGGGCGTTGGCGATCACGCCGTCGAGCCGGACCGCGGTCTCCCGCTGCCCTTCCAGCGACCGCACCACCCGTTCGCCCGTGGGATCGGCCGCAGCCTGGCCCGGCTCCTGGCCCGCCGCCGCGAGGCGGCGGTCGATCTCGGCCAGGTCGATGCCCCGCCGGGCCTGGACCAGCGCTTCGCCCCGCTGCGCCACCTGCCACGACTCCTCCACCCCGGTGTCCACCCGGGCGGCGATCTCCCGCAGCCGGTCCCGCAGCGGACCGGCCGGCGCCCGCTCGGCCGCCTCGGCGAACCGGGTGCGGGCCTGGAGCGCGTTCTGCACATAGCGGCGCCACGGGTCGTGCAGGGTGAACGGGTCGATGGGGGGTCGCCGGGGGGCGCGCGGCACGAGCCGCCAGACGTTGGCCAGCCACACCACCAGGCCGAGGATGAGCGCCGCGGGCAGGGGCACGCCCACCACCACCGCCACGGCCGCCACCGCCACCGCCAGGGCGATGCCCAGCGGGGACGTGATGGCCCGCGCCCCCTGGGGGCTGAGCAGGCGATCGCGGAACGACTGCGGCGGCATGATGCCGTTCACGTTACGCGGGAGGATCACCCGTCCGGCGCATCGAACGGGCGATCTCACGCGCGTGGCGCGGTCAGTCGGCTCCGTAGCGCTGCAGCGACTCGGTGACCTTGGTCTGGGCATCGGCGAGTGACGACTCGATGTCGGCGCTGTCGAACAGCACCGCTTCCATGGCCGATTCGAGGTTGTCGCTGAAGTCGGTGTACGGCCCGATGAGCGGGCCCGGCTCGTCCGGGTCGGCGTCCTGCAGCTGGTCGACCGCCGGCTTGACCAGGATGCCGGCCAGGCTGTCCTGCCAGAAGGCCTGGACGTCGGGCTCGTCCACCACCGATTTCACGATGGGCAGGTAGCCGCCCTGGATGTGCCAGGTCTTGGCGTTCTCGGGCTGGAGCATGTACTGGAGGAACTTCCAGGACGCGGCCTGCTGGGCGGGCTCCGAGGTGTTGACGATGAAGAAGCCGCTGCCGCCCGGGTGGACCTGCCCGGAAGACTCGATCCCGGGGAACGGGCCCGACGCCGGCAGCAGCCCGTTGGGGTCGATGCCGGAGACGTCCACGTTCGCGCCCACGTCCTCGGGGGTGAGGCCGCCGCCGAGCGCAGCCGCGATGGCGCTGGAGGCCGTGGACGTCTCGATCAGCATGGACGACTCCTGCGCGGCCAGGGCGATGTAGTGGTCGACGCTGCCCTCGGTGTTGGCGAACACGTTGAGCAGGCCCTCGTCGTCCATCTTGCGCAGGAACTGGAGGATGTCGACCGCCTCGGGGGTGTTGAACGTGGCCTTGGTGGCCCGGCCGTCGCGGCCGTTGCCGTTGTTGACCACGTCGACGCCTTCGCCGCTCAACCAGTTCTCGAACACGGTGCTGCTCACCTTGAACGAGATCGGCTTGGGGATGCCTGCGGCTTTGAGCGCCTTCGCCGCTTCGTAGACCTCCTGCAGCGTGCCGGGCGGGTCGTTGGGGTCGAGGCCCGCCCGCACCCAGTGCGCCTTGTTGTAGAAGAGGATCTGCGAGCTGACGTTCATGTAGCCCGGGTAGAGCACGTCGTTCACCGAGAAGGCGGACCGCACCGCGGGCTCGATGTCGGTGAGGTCGTAGCCGTCGGCCTCCATGCACGACTGGGCCGGCAGCATGAGCCCGCTGTCGGCGATCACCTGGAGCTGGGTGTTCTCCAGCATGATGAGGTCCGGAAGCTGGCTGGTGTCGGCCGCGGCCGCGCTCTCGAACTTGCGGTAGACCTCGGCGAACGACTGGCCCTGGTCGCTGGCGGTGAGCACCACCTTGTCCTGGCTGGCGTTGAACCCCGCCACCATCGACTCGAGCGTGTCCTTGACCGGCCCGCCGATGCCGCCGTACCACAGCGTGATCTCGGTGGGGCCGTCCGCGTCCTCCAGCGCCTGCAGGGGGCACTCGGGCAGGTTGACCTGGCCGTCCTCGACCACCACCTGCTCGCCGCCTCCGCCCGCGGTGGGCGGGTCGGTGCAGGCCGCCGCCACCACGGCGAAGAGCGCGACCACTGCGATGGCGGCGCGCCGGGGGGCGAAGAGCGACATGCTTCCTCCTCGGACGGGGCAGGGCCGGGTCATCCCTTGACCGCCCCCGCGGTCAGGCCCCGGATGATCTGGCGGGAGAACACCGCCAGCAGCGCCACCACGGGCAGCGCCACGATCAGCGCCGCCGCCACGCTGCGGTTGGACTCACCCACGTTGGTGCCCGTGATGGTGCGCAGGGCGAGCTGGGCGGTCTGGTAGCGGCTGTCGTCGATGACCGAGCGCGGCCACAGGTACTGGTTCCAGGCGCCCAGGGCGGCGATCACGGTGAAGGAGGCGATGACCGGCCGGGTCAGCGGCACGGCGAAGCGCCAGAGGAAGGCCATGTGGCCGTAGCCGTCGAGCCGGGTGGCGTCCTGGATCTCGGGCGGCACCCCCTTGAACCCCTGCCGGATGAGGAACGTGCCGAACGCCGTCGCCGCGAACGGCACGACCAGCCCCGCGTTCGAGTTGACCCAGCCCAGCGTGCGGATGGTCTGCACGTTGGCCAGCAGCGTGACCTCCAGGGGCAGCAGCAGGGTGCCGAGGGTCACCGCGAACAGCAGGTTCTTGAGCGGGAAGCGCAGGAAGGCGAACGCGTAGGCCGCCATGATCGCGGTCACCAACTGGGCGACGGTGATCATGGTGGTGACGGTCAGGCTGCGCACGAGGGCCGGCCCCAGGTTGCCGCTGTCGTAGGCCGCGTTCCACACCGCGGCCCCGAAGGCGACGACCACGACCGCGGTCACGAACAGCCCGGTGAGCCCGCCTATCAACAGCGGGCGCCACACCGGGCGTAGCTCCCCGAAGCCGATGATCTGGGTAGCGCCGACCAGGATGACCGAGCCCAGCCACCACGCCGGAGTGGACGCGGAACGGTCCACCGCCGCCGCCCAGATCTGGCTGGCCATGGCCCCGGTGGCCACCGTGCCCGCGGCCACCGCCACCACCCGGCGCGGCGTGGCCAGGGCCCGCGGATGGCGCACGCTGCCCCCCGCCACCTTGAGCTGGACCCAGGCCAGGGCGGCCACGACGATCAGCGTGCGGACCACGACCGAGAACGCACCGCCCGAGAGCCAGGTGCGGTCCTTCCATTGCAGGTTCACCGGGTGCAGGGGCGTACCCGCCCTGAGGTAGTCGAAAGGCGGCGACAGCGCTTGCAGCAACGCGAACGCGAGCGGGATGAGCACGATGGCCGCCAGCAGCACCAGCACCGTGTACTGACCGGTGAGACCCAGGGCGCGGCGTCGCGAGGACTTGCCGATGGTGGCGGCCTTGAGCTCGGACGCCGAGCTACCCAGCACGTCGCCGGTGTCCGCCGCCACCCGCTCGTCCACCAGGGTGTCACCGGGCATAGTGGACCCTCCGGCTCAGGATGGAGAACTGGAGCGTGGTCACGGCCAGGGTGATGACGAACAGTCCCACCGAGTACACCGCGCCGATGGTGATGTTGTCGGGCCGGTTGAGGCGTTGGATCTTGTAGACCAGCGTCTCGGTGGCCTGCGCCGGCCCGCCCTTGGTGAGCAGGTCGATCTGGGCGAAGGCCTGGAGCCCGTGGATCACCAGGACCACCAGCAGGAACAGCAGGACGGGGGACAGCAGCGGCAGCGTGATGCGCAGCAGGCGGCGGGTCGGCCCGTAGCCGTCGAGCGTGGCCGCCTCCACCACTTCGTCGGGGATGGTCTGCAGGCCGGCCAGCACGATCACGAACGACAGGCCCAGGTTCTGCCACACCGACGTCAGCGATACGGCGAACATCGCCATGTCGGGGTTCGTCAGCCAGTCGACCTTGAACAGGCCGATCGTGGGCTGGAAGAAGTAGAAGAACACGACCGAAGTCACGGCCACCGAGCTGGCGATGGTGGACGAGAAGATGGCCTGGAAGATCTTGATGCCCTTGAGCCGGCGGTGGGCGGCCACCGCCAGCAGGATGCCGAGGATAAGGCCGGCGGGCACCGTGAAGAGCACGAACTGGAGGCTGTGCCAGGCGCCGTCGAGGAAGTCCTGGCCGGTGAGCTCCTCGCGGTACAGCCGGAGCCCGACGTGCTCGAAGAAGGCCCCGTTGCGGCGGCTCTCGAACGTCCCCCAGTGCATCAGGTTGAGGAACGGCCGGTAGAAGAACACGACGAAGATGACCATCGACGGCAACAGCAGGGCGTAGGCCAGCAGCACGTCCTTGAGGCGATAGCGCGGCCGCTTCCGCCGCCACCGGCGAGGCCGGGGCCGCTCGGGCGTCGCCGCGCCGGGGGTGTCGGCATCGGCGGGCGTCGCGTCCTTCACCGCGGCGTCCTGCCGGGACTCGGCCGTCGTCATCCGAGCCGCTCCGTGCTTCCTGTCGCGCCGAGCTGCTCCGTGCTTCCTGTCGCGCCGAGCCGCTCCGTGCTTCCTGTCGCGCCGAGCCGCTCCGTGCTCACCGGGTCGAACAGGTGGACGTGCGCGGGATCGACGGTCAGCCGGGTGGTGCCGCCCGCGTCGACGGCGGCCATGCCGGCCTGGCGCACGACTACGGGAGCTTCGCCGACAGTGGCGAACACCAGGCACTCGTGGCCCAGCCACTCCACCGCCCGGACCTTCAGCTCCAGCGGCCCGTCGGCGGTGATGGTCATGTGCTCGGGACGCACGCCGACGACCAGCGGCCGCCCCTCCTCCAGCCCCGCGGCGCGGGCCGGGTCGAGGCCCACCCGGCCGCCGGCCACGCTCACCGCCGGGCCGCCCTCGCTGGTGAAGGTCCCGTCGAGCGTGTTCATGGGCGGCGTGCCGATGAATTGGGCCACGAACAGGTTGGCGGGCGCGTCGTAGACCGCCTGCGGCGTGCCCACCTGCTGCAGGCGCCCGGCGGACATGACGGCGATGCGGTCGGCCATGGTCATGGCCTCCACCTGGTCGTGGGTGACGTAGACGACCGTGGTCGCCACCCGGCGGTGGAGGTCGACCAGCTCGAGCCGGGTCTGGGCGCGCAGCTTGGCGTCGAGGTTGGACAGCGGCTCGTCCATCAGGAACGCCTGGGGCCGTCCCACGAACGCCCGGGCCAGGGCCACCCGCTGGCGCTGCCCGCCCGAGAGCGCGGCGGGCTTGCGCCCCAGCAGCCCGTCGAGCCCGAGCACCCGGGCGGCCTCGTCCACCCGCTCCTGGCGCTCGGCCCGGGTGAGCTTGCGGGCGGGCCGGTCGGGGCCGTCGGCGTGGTAGCGGCGCACCAGCAGCGGCGACTCGATGTTCCGCTGCACGGTCATGTGCGGGTAGAGGGCGTAGCTCTGGAACACCATGGACACGTCCCGCCGGGCGGGGTCCATGTCGTTGACCACGGTGTCGCCGATGAGGAGCTTGCCCTCGGTGATGTCCTCGAGCCCGGCGATCATGCGCAGGGCAGTGGTCTTGCCGCAGCCCGACGGGCCGAGCAGGACCATGAACTCGCCGTCGGTGATCTCCAGGTCGAGGTCGTCCACGGCGACCACGTCGTCGAACCGCTTGGTGACGTTCTGGAACGTCAGGCTGGCCACGTTGGACCTCCCCACCCTCGGCGTCCGCGCCGGGGGGCAACATAGAGCATGGCGCTCGGGGTGGAGGCGCGCCGCATCGGGGCCGGAGCTCGGGCGACCGCAGGCGAAGTGCCCACCACGCACCGTACGCTGGGGTGATCGTTGGCGGCGAGCGGGAGGCAGCGGATGAGCGACTTCGTCTGGCCGGAGGAGCGCGTGGGCCTGGACGGGTCTTCACCCAAGTGGTGGCTGTTCCTGGCCCTGGGCGCGGTGTCGATCGTCATCGGAGCCATCCTGCTCGTCGACCTGGTGGCCGCGGCCGCGACCCTGGCCCTGCTGGCCGCCCTCGGGCTCGGGGTCACGGGGGTGAGCGAGATCATCACCGCCGGGCGTTACCGCAGTGTCCTCGGCGTGGCGGCGGGAGTCGTGCTGATCGTGGCGGCGGTGGCCGCCGTCGCCTGGCCCGGCATCACCCTGTGGGCCCTCGCGGTCGTGACCGGCATCGGCCTGATCATCTCGGGCGCGGCGCGGATCTGGGGCGCGGTGACGTTGCGCCTGGAGGGGTGGGGCTGGCTGCTGGTAGGAGGCATCATCAGCGTCGTCATCGGCATCCTGGCCCTGTTCTGGCCGGACGCCACCATCCTCGCCCTCGCCATCCTCCTCGGGCTGCGCATGCTCGTCTTCGGCATCAGCGAGGTCATGTACGCCCTGGCCCTGCGCCGCGGCGGGACGATCCGCTGACTCAACGTGCTGCCTGGAGGCCTCGCTGTCGAGCCGGGGCCCGGCCACCAGATCGCGGACTCTTGGGCTGTGGCTCACGCCCGATCCGCTCGGCCCGTTACCGGCTGGTCGGGATGTCCGGGGCGGTGAGCGTGGTGAGCTCGGCGTCGGTGGGCGACGCCAGCGCCACCAGACGCGTGGCCTGGTTCGCCACGGCGGCCTCGAACAGGTTGCGGGCCAGCCGGCCGTTCCCGAAGCCGCGGCCCCGGGGCCAGGTGGCCAGCACGGCCTTCAGGGCCGTCCGAGCGCCGTCGTCCAGCGTGTAGCGACCCTCCGCTCCCAGCGACTCGAAGATGGCGACCAGCTCGTCGTCGGAGTAGTCGGGGAAGTGGATGGTCTTCGGGAAGCGCGAGCCCATGCCCGGGTTGGCGTCGACGAGCGTGCCCATCTCGTCCGGGTAGCCGGCCAGGATGACCACGAGGCGGTCGCGCCGGTCCTCGACCAGCTTGACCAGGGTGTCGATGGCCTCCTTGCCGAAGTCGTCGTCGCCGCCCCGGGCCAGGCTGTAGGCCTCGTCGATGAGCAGCACGCCCCCCTCGGCCCGGTCGAACGCCGCCACCACCCGAGGGGCGGTCTGGCCCACGAACCCGGCCACCAGCGTCGACCGGTCGGCCTCGACCAGGTGGCCCTGCTCCACGACCCCGAGGGTCCGGTAGATCTGGGCCACGAGGCGGGCCACCGTCGTCTTCCCGGTCCCGGGGTTGCCCGTGAAGATCAGGTGGTGGCTGTGCTCGATGACCGGCAGGCCCCGGTCCCGGCGCATCTTCTCGACGCGCAGCAGGTTGGTGACGAGCCGCACCTCCTTCTTCACGTCGGCCAGCCCCACCAGGTCGTCGAGCTCGGCGAGCAGCTCCTCCAGCGGCCGGGCCTCGGGCAGGGCTTCGGCCGCCACGGGCGGGGCCGGTGCCGGCGTGGTCCCGGCCGCGGCCTGCGGCTGGGGGCCGGGGGTCTGGGCTCGCTGCTCGCTGACCACCCGCTTGACGGTGTTGCGGTAGACCTCGACCGCGGCCAGCTCGGTGCGGGTGGGCACCAGGTCGAGCGCCGCCACCACGTGGCCGATGTGGGCGCCGAGGCGGGCCAGCCGCTCGCTGCGGTCGCCGCCGTCCCGGGCGTCGGCCGCCGCCAGCAGGTCCAGCAGCGCCGAGCTGCGGCCCAGGTGGGCTCGGCGCCCCATCAGCAGCTGGGAGCTGCGCAGGTCGGCCGGGGTGGCCTTGGCCAGCTCGGACGGAAGCCGGTGCCCGAACGTGGCGATCAGCGCCCACAGCTCGTCGTCGGTGTGCAGCCCGTCGGCGTCGATGAAGGCGCAGGCCAGGTTGTAGGCCTCGACCTCCACGTCGTCGTGCAACTTGGCGGCGTCGATCCCGTCGACCGCGGCACCCAAGGCCTGGACCGCCGGCGTCAGGTCGTCCACGAAGGCCCGGACGGCCTCCTCGAGGGTGTTGTCCTCTCCGGTCACTGCGGGTCCCGCCACATGGGCCACAGCGAGGGGCCGTCGGGCAGGTCGATCTGGCCGGTGACCGCGAAGCCGAAGCGCTGGTAGAAGGGGATGTTGGCCTCCTTGGACGACTCCAGGTAGGAGCCCAGGCCCTCGGTGTCGCAGCGGTCGAGGATGGGCTCCAGGAGCGCCCCGCCCACGCCTTTGCCCTGCTGGGGCGGGTCGGTGCCGAGCACGGACAGGTACCAGTGCGGCTCCCGGGGGTGGGCCCGTTCCATGAGGCTGAGGCCCCGCAGCGCCCGGGGGATGCGGGGCCCGATGGAGCGCACCATCATGGGCGCCGAGCGGACGACCGCGCTCCACGGGGTGCGCCAGTGGTTGGGCGGTTCCCAGAAGGCGGCGCCCGGCTGCCCGTCGGCGGTCAGCACGGTCCCGCCATGGCGGGCGTGGCGGCGGGCCTCGGAGCCGAAGTAGCGCCGCAGCCGGCGCAGGCGCGGCTGGGGCCGGTCGCCGAACAACCAGGTCATGGCGGGGTCGTCGTGGAAGGCCCGGGCCAGGGCCGCGGCGAGGGGATCGATGTCGTGCCCCTGGGCCGGCCGGGTGTCGATCATGGCCGGAGCCTGCCACGCCCGGGGGGTGCCGGTGTGTCAACCGGGAGGGACGTCTGGGCGTCGATAGGTCATGATGACGGAGATGAAGGTCCCGCGTGGCGGGGTCGGGCGGCGCTTCTCCCAGATCCCGGCCGTCGACGCGGTCGCCGCGGACGCCGTCCCGGACGACCCGCTGGCCACTCTCCACCGCGACCACTACGCCTCGCTGGTCCGGCTGGCCTCCGTCATGCTGGGCGACGTCGGCGTGGCCGAGCAGGTGGTCCAGGATGCCTTCGTCAAGCTCGCGGTCCGCTGGGGCGGCCTCCGGCGCATCGAGAACCCGCCCGCCTACCTGCGCAGCATCGTGCTCAACGGCTGCCGGTCCCACCTGCGGCACCGCAAGGTGGGGGACCGCTACGACGCCCGGCGCACCGTCTCGGCGGCGGTCGCGACGCCGGAGGCCGAGGCGCTCGCCCACGCCGAGCACGACCGGATGGTCGCCGCCCTGCGGCGCCTGCCCGGGCGCCAGCGCGAGGCGCTGGTCCTGCGCTACTACCTGGACCTGCCGGAGGCCGCGATCGCCGCCACCATGCGCGTGTCGCCCGGGTCGGTGAAGACCCACCTGCACCGGGGCCTGGCCGCGCTCGCTCAACAGCTAGGGGAACTCGGGGAGGAGGAGCGATGACCGGATCCGGCCGCTCCATCGAGGACCGCCTGTCCGCCGCTCTCACGGCGGAGGGGGAGCAGGCGCTGCCGTCCGACAGCAGCCTGGACACCATCCGCACCCGGGTCGGCGCCGTGCGCCGCCGTCGGCGGGTCGTGCTCGCTGCGGGCACGACGCTGGCCGTGGCGGCGGTGGCCATCGCCGTGCCGGTGCTGGTCGGGGACCCGGACCGGGTCACGACCGACACGACGCCGGCCACGAGCCCGACTTCGTCGCCGCCCGAGCCGGGGACCACCGGCCCGGGGCCCACCACGTCGGTCCCGGGCGCGGGGGAGGACGCCGCCCTGCGGGACGCCGTCCTGTGGCCGTCGCCCGACGGTCCCGGGGTCACCTCGGCGCGCGAGGCGGCCGTATCGTTCCTGACCGACGTGGTGGGCGTGACCGACCCCGCGCTGTCGTCGTTCCAGTCCGAGCGGCCCGACCTGGGCACCTTCGACCTCTACGAGCGGTCCGAGTCCGGCGAGCCGCGCACCGGGTCCGTGGCCAGCACTCTCGAGGTGCGCCGGTTCGACGACGGCCGCTGGTTCGTGACCGCCGCCTCGTCGTCCGACGTCGTGATCTCGTCGCCGACCTGGCTGACCGCGGTCTCGTCGCCCCTGGCGGTGGCGGGCGAGGGCCATGGGTTCGAGGGCACTCTCGTGGTCTCCCTGCTCGCGCGCTCGTCTGCCGATTCCGGCGACCCTCTGGGGTCGGTGACGGTCCAGGGCGGCTCGGGCGAGGCCCTGGAGCCGTTCTCCGGTTCTCTGGTGTTCGACCCGCCGGCTTCGCCGGACACCGGCATCCTGCTGGCGTCGGACACGAGCGGGTTGGAGAACGCGGTCCCGCGTTTCTCGGCCCTGGCGGTCCGCCTCGACGCGTCGGACGCCCCGACTCCCACCGTCCCCGGCTGGAGCTTCCGCAACCAGCCCCTCTTCCCGTTCGCCACCGCGGAGGAGGCGGAGGCGTGGCGGGTCGACCCGAGTCACCAGCCGTGGCACGCCGACCCCGAGGCCACGGCTTTGGCGTTCGTCGACTACCTGGGCTTTGCCGAGATTTCCGCGGTGACGTCTCGCGACGTCCGTGACCGCGACGCATGGATCGGGGTGGGCTACACCGTCCCGGAGAGCGACCGACTGATGACGGCGGCGGTGCTCCACCTCCAGCGCTTCGGGCCCGCCCTGGACTCCCCCTGGGAGGTGGTCGGCACCCGAGACACGGACCTCACCTTGGAGACCCCCCGCTACGGCGCCGCGGCCGGCCCGTCCCCGATGACGGTGGGCGGCCACGTCACCGGCGTGGACGAGAGCCTGCGGATCGAGGTCCGCCAGCTAGCCGCTCCCAACCCCATCGGCGTGTCCTGCTGCCTGCCCGCCGGCGGCCAGGACTCCGCCTGGCAGACCACGGTCGACTACCAACCCGTCGCCGACCAGCCCCTGCTCGTGGTGGTCTCCACCGGCGGCCACCTCCTGGGCGTCGAACGCTTCGCCATCACCGGCCTCCGCCCCACCTGACCCTCGCCCGGCTGATCCCGGCTGATCCCGGCTTATACCGGCTGATCCCGGCTGGGCTGGGCGCCAATCGTGCTCTGCTCGAGTGAGGGCCATCCGTCCCGGATTCGGGCTGGTCCCGGCTGGGCTGGGTGCCGATCGTGCTGTGCTCGAGTGAGGGC
>JBKPRV010000439.1:0-15193 GCA_046734715.1 Actinomycetota bacterium
GGCGTGCCTGGTGCTGGTGGCGCTGCGGTGGCCGCATCCGCCCCCGGGCGGCGGGCCGCTCGCGGTCCTCGACGCCTCCGTCAACCGGGCAGTGGCCGCCGACCGGGTCCTGTCCGTCGCCACCTGGGTGGAGAACGTGGCGACGCTGCTCGTCGTGGGCGGCGCCTGCTTTCGCCTCTATGTCAGCCGGCCGGCCATCACGGGAAGGGGAGCGTCCGGGCCGACGCTCGTGGCCGCGTCGCTGGTGGGCATCGCCGCCTGCGTGCTGTCGGTGCCGTTGCGGGCCATGGTCGTCACCGGCCGGGGCCTCGCGGCCGCCGGCGACCTCGACGCCCTCGGGCTGGCGGCCACGAGCCGCTTCGGGGACGCCGCCTGCGTCCGCCTGCTGGCCCTCGTGCTGTTCGCCGTGACCCTGGCGCGGCCGCCGCGGGGTTGGGGTCGGAGGGTGTTCGCCGTGGGCGGGGCGGGCAGCGTGGTCGGCTTCCTGTCCGTCTCCCGCGTGACGCTGGAGCGGGTGGCGTACGTGGTGGCCGGGCTGGTGGCGCTGGCCTCCTTCACGTTCGTGGGGCATCCGCAGGCCAGCCGGCCGCGGGGGTTCCTGCTGGTGTCCCAGGCCGTGCACGTGACCGCGGCCGCCGTGTGGTTCGGGGGCGGGGCGCTGCTGGCCATGGAGATCCACCGGCGCCGGCGCTACGACTCGCCCCGGGACATGGCCGAGACGATCGAGCGCTTCAGCACGCTGGCAGGCGTGTCGGTGGCGCTGGTGGCCATCAGCGGGATCGTGCTGGCCCACTCCCAGCTGGCCTCGCCCGAAGCGCTGGTGACCTCCCACTACGGCCGGGCGCTGCTGGCCAAGCTCGCCTTCGTGGGGCTGGTGGCCGCCATCGGGGGCTACAACCACTCCCGGCTGGTCCCCGCCATCGTGGAGCGGCGCGACACCGTCGCCTGGCGCTACCTGGGCTGGACCACCGCCGCGGAGGCGACGCTCATCGTCGTGGGCGTGCTGGTGATGACCGCCGCCATGACCAGCGGAGGGATCTAGTGCGCCGGCCCGTCACCCCGCGCCGTACACGGGGGCGGGATCGGGGGCCCCGGCCAGCAGGTCGTCCACGATCGGGCCCAGCTCGGCCGGATCCCAACGGGCGCCCTTGTCGATGGCGGAACCGTGCTGCCAGCCGTCGGCGATCGACACCTTGCCCCCCTCGATCTCGAACACCCGGCCGGTGACGTGGGCGGACCCCGATGACCCCAGCCACACCACCAGCGGGGCGACGTTGTCGGGGGACATGGCGTCGAAGGCGCCGGACTCCGCGGGCGCGGCCATCATGTCCGCGAAGACCGTCTCGGTCATCCGTGTGCGGGCGGCAGGGGCGATGGCGTTGGCGGTCACTCCGTACCGGCCCAGCTCGGCCGCCTGGACCAGCGTGAGCGCGGCGATCCCCGCCTTGGCCGCGCTGTAGGCCGCCTGGCCCACCGAGCCCATCAGCCCCGCGCCGGACGACGTGTTGACGATGCGGGCGTCGACCGCCTCGCCCGCCTTGGCCCGGGCCCGCCAGTGCTCGGCCGCGAAGCGGGCCGTGGCGAAGTGGCCCTTGAGGTGGACCCGCACCACCGCGTCCCACTCGTCCTCCTCGCACGAGACCACCATGCGGTCCCGGACGAAGCCGGCGTTGTTCACCAGGACGTCGAGCCGGCCGTAGGTGTCGACCGCGGTGGCGACCAGCCGCCGGGCCCCGGACCAGTCGGCCACGTCGTCGCCGTTGACCACCCCCTCGCCGCCGGCACCGACGATCTCCTCGACCACCTGCCGGGCGGGGGAGGCGGACCCGCCGGTGCCGTCGAGCTCGGCGCCGATGTCGTTCACCACGACGCGCGCGCCCTGGCGGGCAAACTCGAGGGCGTGGGCCCGGCCGATGCCCCGGCCGGCGCCGGTGACGATGACGACACGCCCGTCGCAGATCGCGGTCATGGGCGCATGATGACACAATCTGACGGATCGTCAGCTTTTCGAGGAGGGGGCGCGACCATGCGCTACGGGGTCACGATGTTCGCCACCGACGTGTCGATCGAAGTGGTCGAGCTGGCCCGGGCGACCGAGGAGCGTGGCCTCGCCTCGCTGTGGCTGCCGGAGCACACGCACATCCCCACCAGCCGCAAGACGCCGTACCCGGGGGCGGCGAGCGGCAACCTGCCCGAGGAGTACTGGCGCGCCCTCGATCCGCTGGTGGCCCTGGGCGCGGCCGCCGTCGCCGCCCCCACGCTGCGGCTGGGCACCGGCATCCTGCTCGCCGCCCAGCGGGACCCGATCGTCACGGCCAAGGCCGTGGCGTCCCTCGACCACGTGTCGGGCGGCCGGGTGACGCTCGGCGTCGGCTTCGGCTGGAACGTCGAGGAGATGAACGACCACGGCGTCGACTTCCGGCAGCGCCGGGCGGTGGGCCGTGAGCACGTCCTCGCCATGCAGGCGCTGTGGCGGGACGACGAGGCGTCGTTCGCGGGCGAGCACGTGGCGTTCGGGCCGTCCTGGTCGTGGCCCAAGCCGGCCCAGCGGGACGAGGCGGGCCGGCCGTTCGTGCCGGTGCTGGTGGGCGGGGGTGCAGGGCCCAGGGTGTTCGCCGCGGTGGCGGAGTACGGCGACGGCTGGATCCCCATCGGCGGTGCGGGGATGACGGCGGCGCTGCCTCAGGTGCGTGAGGCGGTGGCGGGCGCCGGGCGGGACCCGGCCGGGCTGGAGATCGTCCCCTTCTTCGTCCGCCCCGATCAGGGCAAGCTCGACCACTACGCGGAGATCGGCGTGACCGAGACCGTGTTCGGGCTGCCCTCCGCGCCCCGGGACACCGTGCTGCGCGTGCTCGACGGCTATGCCGACCTGGTGGCCGCCCGGGCGTGAGCATCCATCTCAGCGCGGTCGAATACCTGGTGACGCTGGCGGTCGTCACGGTCGGCGCCGCCGTCCAGGGCACGCTGGGCTTCGGGGCCAACCTGCTGGCCGTGCCGGTCCTGGCGCTGTTCGAGCCGGCGGCCGTGCCCGCCGCCACCACGATGATGGCGCTGCCCCTGGCCAACAGCATGGCCGTAGCCGAGCGGGGGCACGTGGACTGGCCCGGCGTCGGCTGGCTGATGGTGGGCAGGATCCCGGGAACCATGGTGGGAGCGGCGATCGTGGCGGTGGTGGCGGCCAGCACGCTGTCGGTGCTGGCCGGCGCGGCCGTGCTGGTGGCGGTGGCGCTGAGCCTGGTGACGACCACCGTGGTCGTGAACCGTGCGACGACCATGTCCGCCGGGCTGGCCTCGGGGATCATGGGGACGGCCACGTCCATCGGCGGGCCCCCGCTGGCGCTGCTCTACCAGCACCACGAGGGCCCGATCCTGCGCTCGACCCTGGCCGTCACCATCGGCATCGGCACGGTCATCTCGCTGGGCGGCCAGGCCGTGGCCGGGGCGGTGCACGGCTGGCAGCTCCTGCTGGCCCTGTCGCTGCTCCCCGGCGTCGCCACGGGCCTGGCCCTGGGCCGCGTCGTGTCCCGCCGGGTGGACGAACGCTGGCTCCGGCCTGCGGTCCTCGCCTTCGCCACGGGGGCCGCCCTCCTGGCCGTCGGCCGCGGGCTGACGTGAGCAAGCCACCCGCCGCACGTGGCTCGCCATCGCCCCGGGCGGCCGGTCCTGTCGTTCCCGGCGGGACGGCGGCGGCGCTGATGCGGGGGACGCGGCACTCGCCATCGCCCCGGGCGGCCGGTCCTGTCGTTCCCGGCGGGACGGCGGCGGCGCTCATGCGGGCGACGCGGCACTCGCCATCGCCCCGGGCGGCCGCGGCGGTTGCCTTCGACGGGACGGTGGGGCCGCTGGCGGGGCCGGGGTGAGGCGTGTGGTGAGCGACGACCCGCTCGACGACTTCCGGGCGCTGAACGATCCGGCTCGGCGGCGGGAGGTGGAGCGGCGGGGCGACTACTTCGTGGTCGAGGGGAGCTTCGCCCTCGACGCCCTGCTCGATTCGGACTACGGCATTCGCACGGTGCTGGTGGCCGAGCGCAAGGCGGACGAGGTGCGGGCCCGGGTGGGATCCCGGGCACCGGTGGTGGTCCGCCCCGAGGACGAGGTGGCGGGCATCGCCGGGTTCGCCTTCCATCGGGGCGTGATCGCCTCGGCCGACCGGCGCCCGTTGCCGGACCCGGCCGAGCTGCTGGCCGGGGCCCGGCTGGTGGCGGTGGTCGAGGGCCTCGGCGACCACGAGAACCTCGGTGCGCTGTTCCGCAACGCCGCGGCCTTCGGGGTCGACGCCGTCCTGCTCGATCCCACCACCGCCGACCCGCTGTACCGGCGCAGCGTGCGGGTGTCCCTGGGGCACGTCCTGCGGGTTCCCTGGACCCGGCTCCCGAGCCTGCCCGAGGGGCTCGCGGTGGTCAGGGAACACGGGCTGGCGCTCGTAGCGCTGACCCCCGCAGCGGACGCCGAGCCGATCGACGTGCTCGGGAGGGATCCCGGGCGGGTCGCCCTCCTGCTGGGCGCCGAGGGACCCGGCCTCACCCCGACCACCCTCGAGGCCGCCGACCGCCGGGTGCGCATCCCGCTCGCGCCGGGCGTCGACTCGCTGAACGTGGCCACGGCCGCGGCGATCGCCTTCCACCGCCTCGGCAGCCCCACGGCGTAGCCCGGGGCGAACGGCTCTACCCGCTCGGCCATCGCTGGGGGCAGCATGGGGGCATGGCGCCCACGCACGATGTCCTCAACCAGCCGCCCCCGCTGGAGGGGTACGACGTGTTCGCCGCCGACGCCGCCCTCGTGGAGGCGACCGAGCGGGAGGGCGCGGGCTGGGCGGTCGAGGACCTGACCGCCCTCGGGCGCCTGGCCGGGTCGCCCGAGGCCATCGCATGGGGGTTCGAGGCCAACCGCCACCCCCCGGAGCTGCACACCCACGACCGCTTCGGGAACCGGGTCGACGAGGTCGCCTACCACCCCGCGTACCACGAGCTGATGCAGGTGGCGGTGGGCCACGGGCTGGCGGGAGCGCCCTGGGGGGTGGACCGGCCTGGCGCGCACGTCGCCCGGGCGGCCGGGTTCGTCACCTGGTCGCAGGTCGATCCCGGGCACTTCTGCCCGGTGTCGATGACGTACTCCGTCGTTCCTGCGCTGCGCCACGCCCCCGACCTGGCGGGCGAGTGGGAGCCCCGGCTGGTGGCCCGGGCCTACGACCCGCGGAACGTGCCCGCCCCCCAGAAGCCGGGCGTGCTGGCGGGCATGGGCATGACGGAGAAGCAGGGTGGCTCGGACGTGCGGGCCAACACCACCCGGGCCGAGCCCGCCGGGGACGGGTCGTGGCTGCTCACCGGGCACAAGTGGTTCTGCTCGGCGCCCATGTGCGACGTGTTCCTCATGCTGGCCCAGGCGCCCCAGGGGCTGTCGTGCTTCCTCGTGCCGCGGTGGCTGCCCGATGGCGAGCGCAACGCCGGGTTCCGGCTCCAGCGGCTCAAGGACAAGCTGGGCAACCGGTCCAACGCGTCGAGCGAGATCGAGCTCGACCGGGGGGTGGCGTGGCCGGTCGGCGAGGAGGGACGCGGCGTCCGAACCATCATCGACATGGTCGGGCACACCCGCCTGGACTGCGTGCTCGGCGCCACCAGCACGGTCCGCCAGGCCGTGGCCCAGGCGCTGCACCACGCGGCGCACCGGTCCGCCTTCGGCAAGGTGCTGGTGGACCAGCCGCTGATGCGGGTGGTGCTGGCCGACCTGGCGGTGGAGTCCGAGGCCAACACGCTGACCGCGCTGCGCCTGGCCCGGGCGTTCGACGATGCGGCCCGCGGCGAGGAGGGCGCCGACGCCTTCCGCCGGGTGGCGTGCGCGGTGGCCAAGTACTGGGTGTGCAAGCGGCAGCCGACCGTGGTGGGCGAGGCGCTGGAGTGCCTGGGCGGCAACGGCTACGTCGAGGAGTCGATCTTGCCGCGGCTGTTCCGGGAGAGCCCGCTGAACGGCATCTGGGAGGGGTCGGGCAACGTCATCTGCCTGGACGTCCTGCGGGCGCTGGCCCGGGAGGCCGGGGCGCTCGACGCGTTCCTGGCCGAGCTGGACGCCGCCGCCGGCGCCGACCGCCATCTGGATGCGGCCGTCGCTCGGGTGCGGGCCGAGCTGGGCGAGGCCGACGGCATCGAGGCGCGGGCCCGGCGGGTGGTCGAGGCCATGGCGCTGGCGCTGCAGGGCAGCCTGCTGGTGCGCTTCGGTCACCCCGCGGTGGCCGACGCCTTCTGCGCATCCCGGCTGGCGGGGGACGAGGGATTGGCCCTCGGGACCCTGCCCCCCACCGTCGACGTCGGCACGATCATCGAGCGCGCGCAGCCCAAGATCTCCTGACCAATGGTCAGGATGGTGTGCGTCGGGGGCCCTGGCGCGCGTAGGCTGCGCGGCCGGCGGGCGTTGTGTCAGCCGAAGGGGGAAAAAATCTATGCGCAGTCGCCTTATCGCGGCTCCGATCGCCGCTCTTGTGCTTGCTGGTGCAGTGATGGCCGTCATGGCGTCACCAGCCAGTGCGGGGGACGACGATCAGCCGCACAAAATCGCGGTAGGAAACGTTCGCCTCAGCGGAGACCAGGAAAACCCGCCGGCAGATCCGGACGGGTTCGGTCGCTTCCTGTACTTCGCGGCCGGCGACCAGCTGTGCTACATCCTCACCGCGTTCAACGTCGATCCGCCGCTGGCGGCTCACATCCATGTCGGCGCGGCCGGAGTCAACGGCCCCATCGTCGTCATGCTGGAGACACCGGATCCGGTGTCGGCGGCCTGCATCACCGCAGAGCCCGACTCCTCACTGAACAGCACCATGGTGCTGACCCAGGAGGAGCTCGACGCCATCATCGCCAACGAAGCCGGGTACTACGCCAACGTTCACACGGCACCGTTCCCGGCCGGCGCGATCCGCGGCCAGCTCCGCTGAGCCGTAGCCACTGAGCGTCGGGGTGGTGGTGGGGGGACCACCCCGACCCCGGGGAGGACGCTCAGTGGCGATCGCAGGTGGGGTGCGGTCAAATCTCGCCCACCCGGCGCGCGGCCGCCGCGGCGTCGCCCATCAGTGCTCCGACCAGCCGGCTCTGCGCCGCGGGCCACATCAGCGCCGAGCGTGGGCTGTGGGCGATCCATGATCTCGGCCGGGTGGAGATCGAGCGGTGGGACCACGCAGTGCTGCTCCCGAGGGCCTGGCACCTGCGCTGCAACCTCCGCTTCTACGACGCCGCGTACTTCGTGCTGGCGGAGGCGCTCAACGTCCCGCTGGTGACCATGGATGCCCGGCTGGCGGGTGCGCCCGGCGTGATGGCGACCGTCGAGGTGGTCAGAGGCGCTCCACGATCGTGACGTTGGCCTGGCCGCCGCCTTCGCACATGGTCTGGAGGCCGTACCGGCCGCCCGTGCGCTCCAGCTCGGCGAGCAGGGTGGTCATCAGGCGGGCGCCCGTGGCGCCCAGGGGGTGGCCGAGGGCGATGGCGCCGCCGTTGACGTTGACCCTGTCGGGGTCGGCGTCCGTCTCCTTGGCCCAGGCGATGACGACCGAGGCGAAGGCCTCGTTGATCTCGACCAGGTCGATGTCGTCGAGGGTCAGTCCGGTGCGGGCCAGCGCGTGGGCGGTGGCGGGGATGGGGGCGGTCAGCATCCACACCGGGTCGGCGGCCCGCACCGACAGGTGGTGGACGCGGGCCCGGGGCGTGAGCCCGTGATCGGCCAGGCCCCGCTCGTTGACCACCAGCAGCGCGGCCGAGGCGTCCGAGATCTGGGAGGCGCAGGCGGCGGTCACCCGGCCGCCCTCGGCGAGCGGGGGCAGTGAGCGGATCTTGGCCCAGTCCGGCTCCCGGGGCCCCTCGTCGGCCACGCAGTCGCCCAGCGGGACGATCTCGGCCTCGAAGTGGCCCTCGGCCCGGGCCTTCAGCGCCCGCTCGTGGGAGCGGACCGCGAACTCCTCCATGTCCTCCCGGCTGATGTCCCAGTGCTCGGCGATCATCTCCGCCGAGGCGAACTGGCTCAGCTCGCCCGTCCCGTAGCGGGCGACCCAGCCGGGCGAGCCGGTGAACGGGTCGCCGAAGCCGAACTCGGCGCCCACGGTCATGGCCGACGAGATGGGGATCTGCGACATCTGCTGCACCCCGCCCGCCACCACGACGTCCATCGTCCCCGACAGGACCGCCTGGGCGGCGAAGTGGAGCGCCTGCTGCGACGACCCGCACTGGCGGTCCACCGTCGTGCCGGGCACGTGCTCGGGCAGGCCCGCGGCCAGCCATGCGGTGCGGGCGATGTCGCCGGCCTGGCCGCCGATGGTGTCGACGCAGCCGAACACGACGTCCTCGACCGCGGCCGGGTCGATGCCGGTGCGGGTGACCAGGGCCGCCAGGCTGTGGGCGCCCAGGTCGGCGGGATGGACCTGCGCCAGCCCCCCGCCCCGGCGCCCGACCGGCGTGCGCACTGCGTCGACGATGTAGGCCTCGGCCATGGTGTGGTGTCCTCCGGTCCGTCAGATCCCGATCTCTCGCCCCACCCGGTCGCGGTGCCAGCCGGCGTCGCCGTACGCCTTGGCCAGCGCCCAGGTGCGCTTGAGGTAGAGGTGCAGGTCGTGCTCGACCGTGTAGCCGATCGCCCCGTGGCACTGCAGGGCGACGCGCCCGGCGCGCCACGCTGCGTCCCCGGCCAGGGCCTTGGCCATGGACACGTCCCGGCCCCGGGTGGCGGCCCCGGTGGCGAGCGAGTGGGCGGCCCGGTGGACCACGGGCCGGGCGAACGCCAGGTCCTTGTGGGCGTCGGCCAGCTGGTGCTTCACCGCCTGGAACGATCCGACCGGCACGCCGAACTGATGGCGCTCGCTCACGTGGGTGACCGCCAGCTCGACCATCCGCCGGCCCAGGCCGACCAGCAGGGCGGCGGTGCCCCAGGCCCCGCGGTCCCGCGCCAGCTCGACCGCGGCGGGGTCGTCGGTGACCAGCGTCGCGGCCCCGAGGTCCCACGAGCCCCGGCCCCAGGCCAGATCGTCGTCCGAGGCGTCACCCTCGTCCTCCGCGCCCGCGTCGAAGCCCTCCCCGGGATCCGAGCTCAGGTCGCCCGCTCCCGGGTCGGCAGCCCGGGCGGGGTCGCCGGCTCCCGGGTTGCCGGCGGGGTCGGGGGACGGGTGCCAGGTCGACGTGGGGTCGGCGGGGGCGGGGGATGACGGGTCCCAGCTCACGGTGGCGGCGCGGCGGGTGCGGTCCACCGTGGCGACGGGGGTGAGCACGGCGTCGGGCCGTTGCACCAGGTGGAGCCCGCCGTCGCCGGGGTCGTGCAGCAGCAGCCGGTCGGCGTCGGCCGCACACGCCAGGTGGGGACCGCCCAGGTTGGTGGCCACCATGCCCGCCTCCCCCAGCAGCGGGGCGGCCACCACGGCCGTGTCCACCAGGGGATGGGGCAGGGCGGCCCGCCCGGCCTCCTCGAGCACCAGCACCAGCGAGCGTTCGTCCAGGCCCAGGCCGCCGCGGTCCTCGGGCACCAGCATGGCCAGGAGGCCCATGGCCCCCAGCCGGTCCCAGACGCCGCGGTCCAGCATGCCGGGCGAGGCGGAGCCCGCGGCCCGCACCGCTTCGGGCGGGCATTCCTTGTCCAGCACGGCCCGCACCGCATCCCGAAAGGCCAGCTGGTCGTCGTCGAAGCCGAAGTGCACGGCCCCTACTTCCTCGGCAGCCCGAGCAGCCGCTCGGCCGCGATGTTGCGCTGGATCTCGTTGGTACCCGCGTAGATCGGCCCCGACAGGGCGAACTGCCAGCCCTTCGACCACGGTCCCTCGACCTCGGCCTCGGGGCCCAGCAGGTCGAGCGCCAGCTCGTGCAGCTCGACGTCGAGCTCGGACCACCACAGCTTGTTGATCGAGCTGTCGGCGCCCATGACCGCGCCGCCCGCCAGCCGGGTGACGGTGTCGAGCGTGTACAGGTGGTAGGCCTCGGCCCGGATGTAGGCGTCGACCAGCCGGTCCCGCACCCGAGGCTGCGGGTCGGTGCGGTACAGATCGAACAGCCGCTCGGCCGTCGCCAGGAAGCGTCCGGGCGAGCGCAGGGTGAGGCCGCGCTCCGAGCCGGTCGTGGCCATGGCCACCGACCAGCCCTGGCCCGCCTCGCCCAGGACCACCCCGCCGGGCAGGGCGTCGTCGGCCAGGAAGGCGCCGTCGAAGAACACCTCGGCGAAGCCCTCGTCGCCGTCCAGCCGGCCGAAGCCCCGCACGGTGACGCCCGGCGTGTCCAGCGGGACCAGCAGGTAGCTGAGGCCCCGGTGGCGCTCGGACTCGGGATCGGTGCGGAACAGCCCGAACAGGTGGGTGCAGAACGCGCCCCGGGTGGTCCAGGTCTTCTGGCCGTCCAGGCGCCAGCCGCCGTCGACCCGGCTCGCCCGGCACCGGATGGCGGCCAGGTCGCTGCCCGCGCCCGGCTCGGACCAGCCCTGGCACCACAGGTCCTCGGCCGCGGCCATGCGGGGCAGGATGTGCGCCTGCTGGTCCCGGGTGCCGAACTCGAAGACGGTCGGGGCCAGCAGGAAGATCCCGTTCTGCGTGACCCGAGGCGGGGCGCCGGCCCGGTAGTACTCCTCCTCGAAGATCAGCCACTCCCACAGCGACGCACCCCGCCCGCCGTACTCGGACGGCCACGACACCGCCGCCCAGCCGCCGGCGTGGAGGCGGCGCTCCCAGTCGAGGTGCTGGGCGAACCCGGTGCGGGTGTCCCCCGAAGCGATGGCGTCCTCGCCGCCGTGCTCGGCGTGCCAGGCCGCCAGGCTGGACTCCAGCCACTCCCGGGCCTCGTCCCGGAAGGCATCCTCCTCCGGGGACCAGGTGAGGTCGAGCCCGGTCATCGCCCACCGCCCAGGCGGTCGAGGGTGGCGAGCGCGTCGGCTTCGATCGAGGACAGCAGCGCGGCCACGGTGGGCAGCTCGCCGATCACGCCCGTGACCTGGCCGGTGGGCAGCACGCCGACCTCCGGGCGCCCGTCCACCAGCGCGGCCTTGATGAGCATGGGCGCGTTGGCCGCCATCACCACCTGCGACCACGTGAGGCCCTGGTGCCGCTTCATCGCCATACCTTCCCGCACCAGGTCGGGCACGGGGGTGGCGGTCAGGCGGCGGAAGCGCAGCGCGGCCCGCAGCGCCCAGGGCAACCGGGTCAGCGGCGATGACCGCTCCAGCCGGTCGACCGTCGGTGTGCGGATCACCCGCTGCGGGGCTCCGTCGAGCGCGGTGGTCACCACGGTGTCGGTCACCGCCGCCGCCAGGTAGCGGGCCTTGATCTCGTCCGGGACCCGGCTCTCGGCGGTCAGCAGGAAGCGGGTGCCCATGGCGACGCCGTCGGCGCCCCAGGCCAGGGCGGCCACCAGCCCCCGCCCGTCGTGGAAACCACCCGCCGCCAGCACGGGGATGGCGTGGCCCACGGCGTCGACCACCTGGGGCAGCAGCAGCGAGGTGGGGACGGTGCCGGTGTGGCCGCCGCCCTCGGCCCCCTGCGCGATCACGGCATCGACCCCGAAGTCGAGCATCTTCTCGGCGTGGCGGCGGGCGCCGACGGTGGGCATGACCAGCACGCCGGCCTCGTGCAGGCGTGCCACCGTGTCCTTGGTGGGAGCGCCGGCGAAGCTGACCAGGCGCACGCCCTCGCTCACGCACAGCTCGATGCGCGCGGCCAGGTCGGGCTGGTCGGGACGGACGTTCACACCGAATGCGGCGCCGGTCCGCTGCTTCACCCGGCCGATGGCGGCGGCCAGCTCGTCCACGGTCATGGTGACGGCGGCGAGGATGCCGAACCCGCCCGCGTCGCTGGTGGCCGCGGTCAGCGAAGCGCCCGACACCCAGCCCATGCCCGTCTGGACCACGGGCAGCCGGCAGCCCACCAGGTCGCAGAACCGAGTGTGGAGCGGACCCAAATCTGACGGTGTGTCAGACATCGACGTCAGACTAGTGGTCCCGTGGCGCGGCCCACAGAACGCAGCGGTAGCGCCCGAGGTAGATCCCGCCGACGGCGTCGATCGCCTCCGCGACCGCGTCCAGCAGCGCCGCGAGGCGCTCGGGCGGCAGCAGCCGGTGGTTGGAATGGGTCTGCAGCAGGTCGATCCACTCGTCCGTCGTGTACTCCTGCGACCACGAGATGACCCGGTCCACGTGCGGACCGAAGCCCACGCCGGCGGGGATGGGCTCGTCGCGGCGCGGGCGGGGCAGGTTCCCGCACGACGGCAGCACGGACATGCCCGGCTCCAGCCGGGCATAGATGTCGTTGATGGCCAGGCGCGCCGGCGAGTCGTCATCCAGCTCGTTGGCGTTCCACCACAGCGCGAGCCAGCCGCCGGGGCGGAGCAGAGCATGGGCCTTGTGCAGCCGCACCGCGGGGTCGAGCCAGTGCCAGGCCTGGGCGCAGGTGACCAGGTCGACGGGCGTGTCGCCGGGTCGGGGCTCCCAGTCCTCGAACCCGCTGTCGTCCACCCGCCACCCCGGCCACTCGGCCAGCTGGCGCCGGGCCACCGCCGCCATCGCCGGGTGGGGCTCGACCCCCACGCCGACCATGCCCCGGGCCGCCAGCAGGCGGGTCGCCTTGCCCGTCCCGCAGCCCACGTCGACCACCCGTGCGCCGGCCCCCACCCAGGCCACCAGCTGATCGACCAGCTCGTCGGGGTAGGTCGGCCGGGCCCGGTCGTACCGCTCGGCGTCCTCGCCGAACACCAGGCGCTGTTCCCGCTCGCCGGTCATGGCTCGTGAACCTAGAGCAGCTGAGCAGGGGCGGACGGCCGCCTACCCGCTGGTCAGCGGGACTCAGCCCGAGGGGACCTCGCGCTCCCGGGCGCCCTCGGGGTCGATGACCTCCCGGATGAGGCGGAGCTCCTCGTCCGTGGGCAACCGGGACGACGGCACGTCCGAAGGCAGGGCGAGCGAGAACCCGGTGGCCGCCACCACCTCGTCGACCGTGACCCCCGGATGCACCGAGCGCAGGCGCATCCGGTGGTCCGGGGTCTCGAAGTCGAACACCCCCAGGTTGGAGACCACCCGGCGGACGTCGACCCAGCGGGCGGACGGGCCCAGGTCCGCGGCGCGATCCCAACCGATGCCGCACACCGTGTCCACCCGCTCGACGAACACCTTGGGGCTGTGGTTGGGCACCCAATAGCTGGTCGGGTCGTTGATGGTGTTGCCCGGGGCGCCCCGGTAGCCCAGCAGCTGGACCGTCGGTCGCCCATACGGCCCGATGGCGGCCAGGTTCTGGTTGCCGTAGCGGTCGACCTGGCTGGCGCCCATCATGACGTGGCGCCGCCCCGACCAGACCCAGTCGAACATCGACCGGTACGGGTTCCAGTACTCGATCACCCGGTCCTCCGGCGCCACCACCGCGGCGTGGTTGGCGATCAGCGTCGCCTCGCCGTCGGTCATGCAGAGGTCCGGCTCGAAGCTGGCCCGGGCCAGCCGGCCGCCGATCATGGGGATGGTGCCGATGGGGTTGGCGAGGATCTCGCCGTCGCCGCGGAAGCACTCGGCCACCGCCACCACGCACACCTCGGCCCGGGTCACCTCGGCGGACGTCACGACCGCACCTTCCGCTGGTACTCGTCCTCGGGCAGGTCGATCCACTCGGCGCGGAACGACGCCCACGCTTCCGGCGACCGGGCCGAGGAGGCATACGCCCGCTGGACCTCCTCGTCCCGGGGATAGTCGGGCTCGCACAGGGTGAAGTGGGCGCCGCCCGGGGCCTCCACCACGCCGTCCACCATCATCCGGCTGATCCGCATCTGGTGCAGGCAGCCCTCGGCCGCGAGCTCGGAGGTGTCCACCAGCCGCTCGCACGAGATGAACCGGCCGCCGGTGGGAGCCGCCTGCAGCATGAGGTCGTCCCAGTAGAGGTCCGGCCCGAGGTACAGGGCGTTGCCCCGCCGGTCCGCCCGGTTGAGGTGGCACAGCGCGGCGTCCAGCGTGAACGCGGGCACGGCCACCAGCGGCTCCGGCGAGCCCACGGGCGACGGGAACGTGGTCAGGCGGGGGTTGTCGCGCAGCAGGTCCGACCCCAGCCCCGCCCGGCTCGGCAGGAACGGGACCCGCCACGCCGCCGCCTGCAGCGCCAGGTGGAACAGCCCCTCGTCGTACGGCTCGTCCTCGATGGCGCCGGACTGGCGGGCGGCCCGGAAATGCGGCTCCAGCGGGATCGAGTCGAGCGACACGAAGGCGTACACGGCCCGCCGCACCTTGCCTGCGGCGCACAGCAGGCCGAGATCCGGGCCGCCGTGGGTCACGACGGTGAGCTCCCGCAGGTCGCTGCGCAGGATCGCCCGCACCAGCGCCATCGGCTTGCGCCGGCTGGCCCAGCCGCCGATGGCGATGGTCATGCCCGACCGCAGCCGCGCCACGACCTCGTCGGCCGTCATGGTCTTGTCCGCCGTCATGCTTCGCTGTCCGCCTCCCGGCCCTCGACGAAGGCGTCTCGGTGCTCGTCCGCCACGCCCGAAAGGTTCAGCTCGAAGGTGAAGCCCTGCTCGTAGCGGTAGCTGCGCTTCACGTCCCACAGGTCGATCCCGTTGAGCGACTCCTTGGCCGCACGGATCACCGCCGGCGACTTGGCCGCGATGTCCGCCGCCACCGACCGGGCCTCGTCCCGCAACGACTCCCGCGGCACCACGCGCAGCGCCGATCCGAAGGCGTGCAGCTCGGCCGCGGTGGCGGTGGCCGACGTGTACACCATCGCCCGCATCTTGTGCTGGGGCACCAGCCGGGACAGGTGCGTCGCCGCGCCCAACGCCCCCCGGTCCACCTCGGGCAGGCCGAAGGTGGCGTCGTCGGAGGCGACGATGATGTCGGCGTTGCCCACCAGCCCGATCCCGCCGCCCAGGCAGAAGCCGTGCACCGCGGCGATCACCGGCACCGGGCAGTCGTACACCGCGGCGAACGCCTCGAAGCAGCCCCGGTTGGCTCCCACCAGGGCGTCGAACCCGGGCGTGGCCTGCATCTCCTTGATGTCGACACCGGCGTTGAAACCGCGGCCCTCGGCCCGCAGGATCACCACCCGCACCGACCGGTCACGGCCGAGCGCCGTCACCGTGTCGGCCAGGGCGTACGGCGCACCGCCGGCGTTGTTGACCAGCACGTCCAGCCGGTCGTGCTGCCGGACGACGGCGTCCACGAGCGCGCGGACCGCGTCCGCGTCCCGCACGTCGCAGACGTGGTGGTCCACCGCCCCGGCGACCTC
>JBKPRV010000440.1:0-17714 GCA_046734715.1 Actinomycetota bacterium
GCCCAACCTCCCGGCGCTGACCGAGCGCATCGCCCACAGCGACCGGCGGCGCCTGCGCGCGGCCTCCGCGGCGGCGGTGTTCGCGCTGTTCGTGGGCCCCGCGGCGGGGTTCGTCGCCGGTCGGTCCGCCGGCCAGCCCACCACCACCGACATCGCGGCGGGGCGCGGCAGTGACCACGTGACGGTCGAGTCGTCCGGGCCGCCGCCGACGCTGGAGCCGGGCGCCGCCGGGTCCGGCGACGGCGCGTTCGTGGCCGGGGGCGGCAGCACGGGGATCCTCCGCTACTCCGACGACGGCCTGACGGAGCCCCTCGCGAAGTCGTTCGAGCGCGAGATCGGTGACATCACGATCCACGTCTACCGGGCCGCGCTCGACTCGCCCACGCCGGAGGTCGAAGGGCCGGATTGGTGGGAACGGCCCGCATCGTGTTCCCCCAACGGGTATGTGCAGGCCGACGTGGCGATGGCCGACGCGGTCGGCATCGTGGTCGGCAGCGCCTATCCGGAGGTCCCGGACGGGAACGTCTTCGGAACCTTCAGTGCTGTGGGTGTGGACGAGGGGGCGCCGTACTGGGTCGTCCTCGCGCAGGGCCCGTCCGGGACGGCCCGCGTGCGTGCCACCTTCCCCGATGGCCAGTCCGACGAGATGGAGCCCATCGACGGCATCGTCGTCCTCATCGCCCCGGCCTCGATCGAGCCCGGCGACCCGGAGCAGTTCCACACCACCGTGCCGCTCGAAGCCTTCGACGATGAGGGCTCCTCGATCGGCAGCGGGACGGCGCAGTTCGGCCTCTCCCTCTACGGGGGAGACGTGCTGGCGGTGGCGGGCGGGTCGGGTGTCGCGCTGCAGGGCGAAGAGTGCTTCCGGCCCACGGAGCTCCCTCCGCCCGGCGACGAGCAGCCGGCCGACCCGGCTGCGGCCCGCGCCGGGATCGAGGGGCTGTTCGGCCAGCGGATGGGCGACCGGACCGTCGATGACCTGGTCGCAGACATCGACGACCCCACCGGCATGGCCGAGGTGTACGAGCAGCTCCGCACCGGAGGATTCGCCCAGGCGGCACTCAGCGCCCGGACCGTGCTCAAGGACGTGGTGTTCCTGTCCGCGACCCGTGCGGCGGTGCAGTACGACGTCGAGATGGACGGCTATCCGCCCGGAGCGTTCGACAACGAGTTCGGTGAGGTCGTCTTGGTGGACGGGCAATGGAAGTGGACCCGCGCCAGCATCTGTGGAGAGGTGCGGAACGCGGGGATCACCTGCCCGCCGGCCGGCTAGGGCTTCACACCGCGGATAGCCATCGGTCTCCGCACCAGATCTACGCTGCGTTTCCAGGTCAGGACGCACAGCGATTCACAGTGCAGCCCGAGCAGTGTCGTGCCTGGCGACGTATCGTTCGACCCTCGACAAGAGGGGGACAGTGGTCGATCGATGGGTCGTCGAGACCGACCTCAGTGAGGAGTGGGACTTCTACACCCGCGCCAACGTCGGGGAGGTGTTCCCCGACCCCGTGTCGCCTCTGACGTTCTTCTACTTCCAGAACGAGGGCGGATTGGGGGGCAGCGAGCTCGGCTTTCGCGACGCGTTCTACCGCATCGGGGTGATGGATCCCGACGAGCTCCCCGATGACCGGTGCGTCTTGCTCGGTGTCGTCGGCGGCTACTGCTACCTCAACGCCAGTGCGTTCCGGATGCTCGGCCACCGCGCGCCGGAGATGACTGCGGGTGACATCGACGCCGCCTTCTTCGGCGACGCCCCGGGGGTACCGGAGTTCGTCGTGCGGCCGGGATTCGATCGTCCCGACCTCACGGAGAAGATCGCAGCCACGTTCCAATGGGCGCTCACCACGACCGACCTGGCGGATGTCCGCCGCCACCAGCAGGCGATGAACGCGCTGCGGGCGAGCCGACCGGACCTGTCCCGGATGTCGGACCGGGAGCTCGTGGAACGGTCGCTGCATCTCATCGACACCCACTTTCGCGGGCTGTTCGCCGAGCACGTCTTCGTCTCGTTGCTCGCCACCATGCCTGTCGGGATCATCACGAAGGTCTGCCAAGCCGTCGGGAGACCCGACGACGTCCTGCGCCTCCTCGCGGGTGTCGGCGATGTCGAGTCGGCGGTACCGGCGATGGAGATGTGGGCCTTAGGTCGCCGCGTCGCGTCCTCGCCCGCTGTCTGGGCCGCCTTCGACGCCGGTGCCGATGGCCTCGAACCCCGGCTGCGCGCCTCGGCCGATCCGGACCTGACCGGGTTCGCGCGAGCCTTTGACGAGTTCCTGGTGAACCACGGCAGCCGCGGGCCCAACGAGTGGGAGCCCCGCTCGCCGACGTGGGAGACGCATCCCGAGCTGGCGCTGGCGGCGATCGACCGGATGAGGCTGTCGCCGGGAGCAAACGCGCCGTCGGTGCACCACCACGAGCGGGCGGTGGAGCGCGAGGCGGTCGGCGACGAGATTGCCGGCATGATCGCCAGCGATCCGGAGGCCCACGACCAGTTCCTCGCCGCACTGGCCGCGGCCAGAGTCTTCATGGCCGGACGGGAGCGTACGAAGACGAACTGCGTGAAGCTGATCGAGGAGACCAGGGTGGCTCTCCTGGAGTGGGGGCGTCGGTGCGTTGCCGCCGGCACGTTTCCGCGCCCGAGCTCCTTCGGGATGCTTACGCGTCCCGAGGTGTTCCGGTTCCTCGACGATCCGACGGGCTGGTGCGATGTCCTCGCCCAGCGGGAGGCGCTGTACGACGAGGTCGCCGCTTTGCAGGAGCCGTTCCTGTTCGTCGGCCATCCGGGGCCGATGAGCCGGTACCCCCGTCGCGACGATGTGCGTCCTGCAGTGCTCGGCGCCGGCGGTGTGCTGCAGGGCGTGCCGGGGTGCGCCGGCACGGCGCGCGGCGTGGCCCGCGTCGTGCTCGATCCCCACCATCCGACGCAGCTCGAGCCGGGCGACATCCTGGTCGCCCCGATCACGGATCCTTCCTGGACGCCGCTGTTCGTCCCCGCCGCGGCAGTCGTCGTCAACGTCGGTGCGCCCCTCAGTCACGCGGTGATCGTCAGCCGCGAGCTCGGCATCCCCTGCGTGGTGTCGGCGACCGATGCCACGAGTCGCATCCCGGACCGCGCAACCGTCCAGGTCGACGGCACCACCGGCACCGTCACGGTCGTGGGTCTGCCGTAGCCGACGACGGAGCCGGTCGGTCCGGCCACCCAGTGGGACCCACCTGACGGCTTCGGGCAGACCTAGGGTGGAGCCCATGGTGGCGGTGCACGGGACGTGTGACGAGAGGTTCGCTCCGGTCCAGGAGCGGTTCGCTGCCAGCTTCGACGAGGGGAACGAGCGGGGTGCTGCGGTCTACGTGACGCTCGACGGGCGGCCGGTCGTCGACCTGTGGGCGGGGGAGCGCAACGACGCTGGTGACCCGTGGGAGCGGGACACGATCGTCAACGTCTACTCGACCACCAAGACCATGGCGGCCACCGTGATGCTGATGCTGGTCGACCAGGGGCACGTCGACATCGAGGCGCCGGTGGCTGAGTACTGGCCAGAGTTCAAGGCCAACGGCAAGGGCGGCGTACTCGTCCGCCACGTGCTCGGCCACACCGCCGGTGTCCCCGGCTTCGATCCGGCGATCGCCACGGAGACGCTCTATGACTGGGACGCCTGCTGCGAGAACCTCGCCGCGCAGGCGCCGTGGTGGGAGCCCGGAACACAGTCCGGCTACCACGCGCTGACTCAGGGATACATCGAGGGCGAGATCGTGCGCCGGGTCACCGGTCGCACCATCGGGTCCTACTTTGGGCAGGAGGTCGCCGAGCCGCTCGGCGCCGACTTCTGGATCGGTCTGCCGGCTTCGGAGGACGACCGCGTCGCCGACCTCGTCCCGCCGCCAGAGACGGCGCTCGACAACGTGGCGTCCGACGACGCCGAGTCGATCGCCGTCCGGACCCTGACGAGTGTCCCGATCACCGCTCTCGAGCCTCGCACCCGGGAGTGGCGGGGCGCGGAGATCCCCGCCGGCGGCGGAACCGGTAACGCCCGATCGGTCGGACGAGTGCACTCCGCCCTGGCGTGCGGCGGTGAGGTCGATGGGGTCCGGCTCCTGTCGCAGGAGGGTGTCCAGCGAGCGCTCGTCGAGCAGGCCCACAACGTGGACCTCGTGCTCGCCGTCAAGATGCGCATGGGCACCGGCTTCGGGCTGATGAACGAGGAGATCCCGCTCAGCCCGAACCCGCGGGCGTTCTTCTGGGGCGGTTACGGCGGCTCGTTGGCGCTGATCGACCTCGACTCCCGCATGACTGTCACCTACGTGATGAACAAGATGGGAAGCAGCCTCGCCGGCGACCTTCGCGGCGCGCTGCTCGTCTTCGCCGCGTACCAGTCGCTCGGCGACTCGACGAACGCCCGCGGATAGCCGTCCCGGGGCCGGTCACGCAGGCTTGGGTCAGCCGTCCTGCTGGCCAGCGTGGGTCGGGCGTCAGGCCACAGCCGCAGAGGCGTACGCCCCGGGGGTCTCGGGCGGCTGGCGCGGATACCAATGTTCCTCGTGCCAGCGGCTAGAGGACCCTCTTTGGTGGACGGGCGCGTCGTGGGACGGCCGGGGCTACTCCTTCTCGGCCAGGGCCAGCGCCTGCTCCCGCGTCACCGTCAACGAGTGCTTGGCCCGTGCGTGATCCTGGGCGTTCTCCACGATTTCGTCCTCGGTGCGGCCCCGGATCGCCAGCCCGCAGTCGCAGTTGATGACCCATTCCATGTCGCTACCTCCGTGGCTCGGGTCGGTCACGCCGGGTTCCTGCGCAACGCGGCCCACTTGGTCCGTGTCTCGAGATAGTGGTGGATCTCCTTGATCGCCCCCGATCCCTCACCGACCGAGGAGGCCACCCGCTTCATGGAGCGTGACCGGACGTCGCCGACCGCGAACACGCCGGGGACGCTCGTCTCGAAGGCCCGCGGCGAGCGCGGCAGCAGCCAGTTGTCGAGGAGACCGTCGTGCGCCAGCTCGGCGCCGGCGACCACGAAGCCGTGGGCATCGCGTGCCACCTGCTGGGGCAGCCATGCGGTGTGGGGCCGAGCCCCGATCAGCACGAACAGGGCGTCGGCCGGTAGGGCCGTGGTGGCGCCGGTCGTGTCGTCGACGATGCACACCATCTCCAGGCGACCCGAGCCCGTGCCGTCGACCACGCGTGACCGCAGCAGGACCTCGATGTTCGTCGCGGCCGCGATCTCGTCGATCAGGTACCGGGACATGCTCTTCGCGAGGGTGTCGCCCCGCACGACGAGCGTGACCTCGCTGGCCCACTTCGCGAGGTGGAGCGCGGCCTGCCCCGCCGAGTTCCCGGCGCCCACCACGAAGGCTCGCGCTCCCGCCAGGTTCCTGGCCTCGGCGGACGAGGCGCCGTAGTAGACGCCGTTCCCCACCAGTCGTTCGAGCGACGGGATGTCCAGCCGGTTGTAGCTGACTCCGCACGCCAGGATGACGGTGTGCGCCCCGATCTCGGTCCCGTCGGCGCTGACGAGCGTGTGGGTGTCGTCCTCGCAGAGGAGGCCCGACACCTCCTGATCCAGGAAGGCCGTACCGAAGACCCACGCCTGCTCGTAGGCCTGCCGGGCGAGCTCCGCTCCCGTGACCCCGCGAGCGAAGCCCAGATAGTTGCGGATCATCGAGCTCGACCCCGCCTGGCCACCGATGGCGCCCCGCTCGATGACGATGGTCTCGAGACCCTCCGATGAGGCGTATACGGCTGCGGCGAGGCCCGCGGGGCCGGCCCCGACGATGGCGACGTCGAATTGGGCGGCACCGTTCCTCGGCACGACGCTATGGCCGGGTCGATGTTCGTCACGGACCGTGACCTCGTAAGCCGACGCGTCCTCCAACGCGGTCCACTCGTAGAGGAACCCGCTCATAGCCCGGTGGAACGTCTCGTGGCCATCGTGCAGGGGTTTCAACAGGTGCGTGTCGACACCACCGCACGCGATGGCGGAGCGGATGGCGTCGGCCGTCCCGGCCTTCCCCCAGTCCCTCGGCGCGATGAGCAGCGCTCGCTTGGCGCGGGGGTGGAGCGCCCGGGCGCTGGCCAGCAGCTGCGATCCCTCCATCTCGTCCATCCACTGGCTGGCGAGGACCGCAGCGACGCGCTCGCCCTCGGTCCGCAACCGTTCCAGGACCGTGATGGCCTCGATCGGTGACGGCCGGGCGACCACGACGTAGTCGTGGGCGTAGCGATAGCCGAGCTCGGCCTCGAGGTGGGCCAGGTCGTCGGGATCGTCGTCCACGACGACGATCAGGGGCCGACGGTCGTGGTCTCGCAGCTGATCACCCACCGTGGGAATCTTCGCGCGGCGGAGTCGTCGAGCGCACCTGGCTCGGGTGCCCGCCCGGTGCCCCGGTCAGGGCCGCCCGCGGCGGACGACTTCGGCGGTGAGCTCGGAGCGGTTGCGGACGCCGGTCTTGGTGAAGACGTGTTCGAGGTGGGTCTTGACGGTCGAGCGACTCATCAGGAGTCGTTCGGCGATCTCCGGGTTCGAGCACCCCTCGGCGACGAGGTGGACGACCCTGATCTCGGTCGGCGTCAGGCTGTCCCAGCCGTGTCGAGGTCGTTTGCGTTCGCCGCGGGCTCGTCGTGCGTAGTCGGCGGCGTCTCTCCAATCGAGCGCTCGCCCGTCCTCCCAGGCGTGATCCGCGTCGGCGCCCAGGTCGGCGCGAGCGAGGGCGACGGCTTCGTCGTGCCGTCGGCGTTCACTCGGGAACCGCCAGCGGTAGCCCGTCTCGTCCATCAGACGAGCGGCGGCGCCGAACAGGCGCAGTGCCTCCTTCGAGGCATCTGAGGCCGCGGCGGTCGCGGCGAGCGCCTCGAAAACGTCGACGGCGACGGGCCGAACATCGTGTCGCAGCGCGATGTCCAGCGCCGCGTGCCACTCGTCCTCGTCCGCGTCGATCAGGCCGTTGACGACGTGCCGGTAGGCGTGCCGGACGACGCTGCCGGGAACCACCGCGGCCAGCGCGTCGGCGTCGAGGACGGGAGCGCCCCGGTCGACCGCGTCGCGACAGGTGATCAGTGGGTGGTACTGGAGGTGGAGCGGTGCACGAGGCGCGTTGTGGCCCTGGACGAGCGCGAGGGCCGAACGAGCCCCGTCCCGTTCGAGCTCGGCTCCGACCACCCCGCGCCGGACGTCGCGTTCGGCGAGATCGACCGCCGCTGTCAACGCGGCTTCGTCCCCCGTGGCCAGTCCACCGGCGAGCAGCAGCTCGTAGCCGTGCCGGCGCATCGCCGGCGTGGTGGCCCCGGCGAGCTCCGCGCCGATCGCGACCGCAGCCGCGAGGTCCCCGTAGGTCGCGGCGTGCGCCCCGGTCGCGGCCCCTGCGTACTCGCGGATGTATTGGCTGTCGTAGCCCTCCGCGACCTCGCGAGCGTCCCGGAGTGCGGTGTCGACCAAGTCGGGTGCCTGGTCGCAGGCGTCGATGGCGAGCCTGACCGTGGCGAGGGCGCCGGCGTAAGGGCTTTGATGCCTGCGGGCCACGTCGCGGAGGTGGCGGCTCGACTCGACGTTCATGTTCCCCAGCCAGCGAGCCAGCGCGAGGTACAGCTCGTCGTCGAGCTCCAGGGCTGCCCGCTCGCAGCGGCCGACGAGGTCCACGAACGCCGCCCGGCCTCGGAAGCCCAGGAGGGGGATGGAGGCCGCGATGCCGGCGCGGAGCCACCGCTGCGGGTGGGCTCGTTCGATCTCGCGCTCGAGGAGGCGCTCGAAGGCGGGGATGATGTCGCCGGCGCTCCTGGCCCCTTGGAACGCCCGCGCCAGCGGCCACATGAGGTCGAGCGCGGCCACCACGTCGTGATCGGCGGCCCAGGTGAGTGCGGCGACGAGGTCGTCGTGGTGGGCTTCGACCAGTGCGACCAGGTCGTCGGTGGGGCCGGTCACCGCCATCCCGGTGAGCCGTCGATTCCACCAGTCGACATGTGCGTCCCGAAGCAGGCGGAGCTCGCCGGCGTCCCGAGTGCGGGCGACCGAGAAGGCGCGGATGGTCTCCAGCATCCGGTAGCTGACCTCGGGCCCACGCTCGTCGGGGACGATCAGGCTCTTGTCGACCAGCCGGGACACCACGTCGAACACCTGTACTGCATCGAAGCCACCGGCGGCGATGACGTGCTCGGCCGCGTCGAGCTCGAACCGGCCGGCGAACACGCCAAGGCGTCGCAACACCACTTGCTCGTCGTGGCTCAGGAGGTCGTGGCTCCACTCGACCGACGCAGCGAGCGTCTGCTGGCGGGGCCGCACCACACGCGAGCCGCCAACCAGGAGGCGGAAGCGGTCGTCGAGCTGCTCGGCGATCTGGTCGGCGCTCAGGTGACGCAGCCGGGCGGCGGCGAGCTCGATGGCCAGCGGGATGCCATCGAGCTGCTGGCAGATCTGCGCCACCGCCGCGGCGTTGGCGTCGGTGACGCGGAACGACGGGTGGGCGCGACGGCCTCGGTCGATGAAGAGGCCGACCGCGTCGAACTGTGAGAGCGACTCGATCGCGATGGCCTCATGGCCGTTCGGGGCCGGCAGGGACGGCACCCGCCACGTCACCTCCCCGCCCACCCCCATCGGTTCACGGCTGGTCGCGAGCACCGTGACGGAGGGGTTGCCGGAGAGGACGGCGAAGGCGAAGGCCGCAGCATCGTCAAGGGTGTGCTCGCAGTTGTCGAGGATCAGCACCGACGGCCCGGCGTCGGCGAGCTCGACCGCGACCTGGCGGGCCGGATCCACGTTGGGCGCCTCCACCAGCCCCAACGCTCGCAGCGTGGCGTGTCCTGCCGTGCCAGGGCCGCCCGTGCCGGCCAGATCGACGAACCACACCCCGCCGGGACGGTGCTCGACCAGTTCGGCGCCCACCGCGAGGGCGAGCCGGGTCTTGCCGACGCCACCCGCGCCGGTGAGGGTTACCAGCCGCTCGGTGTCCAGCAGCTTGGCGACGGCCGCGATGTCGCCACCGCGCCCTATGAGCGGTGTCATCTGGGCCGGCAGGTTCTGCCGGTAGGAGTCGAGGCCGCGCAGCGGCGGGAAGTCCCGCTCCAGCCCGTCGTGTGCGAGCTGCCACACGCGCTCGGGACGACCGAGATCCTTCAGGCGGACGACGCCGACATCGTCAAGGATCGCCCCGGCCGGCAGCATGCCGGCAACCAGGGACGCCGTGGCGTCGGACACCAGCACCTGGCCGCCGTGGCCCACGTCCCGGATGCGGGCGCAGCGGATCACCACCGGACCGAAGTAGTTGCGCTCGTCCCGCAGCTGTGCCTCACCGGTGTGCACCGCCATCCGGACCCGCAGCTCGGCCCCTACTGGCCACTCCTCGCCCGCGAGGGCCAGTTGCGCGTCGAGCGCGGCCGCTACGGCATCCGAGGCACGACTGAAGGCGGCCACCACGCTATCGCCCTCGCCCTGTTCGAGCGGCCTGACCCCCCGGTGGGTGGTCACGGCCAGATCGAGGATCTCGTACTGGCGGGCGACCGCGGCTGACATGTCCGCGGGCGACCGCTCCCAGGCTCGGGTCGAGCCCTCGATGTCGGTCATGACGAAGGTGACCATGCCCGTCGGCAGCGCGAAGCCGGCCGCAGTTGGCGTCGCGTCGTCACTCATCAGGTCACTCACGTACAGCGGCGAAGCCGCGCTGCGCTGTCCAGTATCGCTCATCCGCGCCATCGTCGACCCCGGTGGCGGCGGCTACATCGGGCAGATGGCCGATGCCGCGGTGACGGCATGGCGCCGCCCGTCGGGTGGTGGCCGACGAGGTCGGGGTCAGCGCGGGGACCAGGCGGGATCGCGCCCGGTGAGCCCGATCACGCGGTCGAGCAACGGCGCGTCGGCCGGGACCGTGATCGCCGGGCCGAAGATGCCGTCCCGCATGGACTCCTGCCCCGGCTGGGCCAGGGGGGCGAGGAAGCCGTGCACGACCTCGAGCAGGTCGCCGTCCACCGCGTAGGGCTGCCCGCTGGCCCGGGCGACGTCCCACCCGTGGACGACCACTTCGTCCAGCGCGACGAGGCCCGCGACCTCCCCGGGCAGGTCGATCCCGCCGGCGCGGGTCGCTCCGGTCCACGCGGCCGGGTCGCGCCAGGCCTCGGCAAGGGCGTCAAGCTCCCGCGCCAGCCGGGTGCGCCAGTCGGTCCCCAGGCGCGACGCGTCACCCGAGGCCCTCTCGGGGGCCCCGGGCACGGGCGCCTTCGTGGCGGCCGCGGTGAACGCAAGTGCCAGCCCGCTGACGTGGTCGACCAGATCGCCGAGCGTGTAGGCCGGGCAGGGTGTCGGCTCGTCGAGCAGGTCGTCGGGGACCTGGGCGATCAGGTCAGCCATCTGGCGCGTAGCCGGTCCCAGGTCCACGGTCATCGAGCAGGTGCCTCGCGGTGTCGCACGCCCCCGGAACCTACCCGACCGCGCCTTGCCACCCGGCAAACTTGTGACCGATGACCCGGTGACCCTGCGCCGGGACGCGGATACGGTCGGTGGCTCAATGGCCGTACAGACAGATCGCAAGCCCATCCTGCTGACGGTCGACGACGACCCGGGTGTGTCGCGCGCGGTCGCCCGGGACCTCCGCCGCCAGTACGGCGAGGCCTACCGGGTGGTGCGCACCGAGTCCGGTCCGCAGGCGCTGGAGACGCTGCGGGAGCTGAAGCTGCGCGGTGACCTCGTAGCCGTGATGCTGGCAGACCACCGCATGCCGGACATGACCGGCCTCGAGTTCCTCGAGGAAGCGATGGACCTGTTCCCGCACGCGCGGCGGGCGCTGCTCACCGCGTACGCGGACACCGACGCCGCCATCGAGGCGATCAACGTCGTCGACCTCGACCACTACCTGCTGAAACCGTGGGATCCCCCGGAGGAGAAGCTCTACCCGGTCGTCGACTCCCTGCTGGAGCTGTGGCAGGCGACCGACGAGCGGCCGACCAGCCAGGTCCAGGTGGTCGGGCACCGGTGGTCGGCGCCCTCGTTCGCGGTGCGGGACTTCCTCGCCCGCAACTCCGTGCCCTACCGGTGGCTCAGCAGCGACGATGCGGAGGGCCGCCGCCTGCTCGCCGCGGCCGAGGTCGATGTCACCAGCATCCCGCTGGTGGTCACGCCGGACAGCGACTACCTCGTCGACCCGAGCATCGGCGAGCTGGCCGAGCGGGTCGGCCTGTCGACCACGCCCAACATCGACTTCTACGACGTCGTGATCGTCGGCGGGGGACCGGCCGGGTTGGGCGCCGCGGTGTATGCCGCCTCCGAGGGCCTGCGCACGGTGCTGGTCGAGCGGCAGGCGACGGGCGGGCAGGCGGGGCAGAGCTCACGGATCGAGAACTACCTCGGCTTCCCGGACGGCGTGACCGGCAGCCAGCTGACCGACCGGGCCCGAAGGCAGGCCCACAAGTTCGGGGCCGAGGTCCTGACCACCCGCGATGTGGTCGGACTCGACGTCCGCGCCTCCTCCCGGACCGTCCGGTTCGCCGACGGCGGTGAGGTCGTGGCCCACGCCGTGCTGCTCGCCACCGGGATCGCCTACCGCAAGCTCGAGGTGCCGGGCGCCGACGCCCTGACCGGTCGCGGTGTCTTCTACGGGTCGGCGACGACCGAGGCGCCCGCCTGCGTGGGCGATGACGTCTACATCGTCGGCGGCGCCAACTCGGCCGGCCAGGCGGCCGTGTTCCTGGCTCGGCACGCCCGCAAGGTCACGATCCTGGTGAGGGCCGACAGCCTCGAGAAGTCGATGTCGTACTACCTCATCCGCCAGATCGAGGAGATCCCCAACATCGAGGTGCGGGTCGGCACCGAGGTGACCGCGGTCCATGGGGACGAGCACCTCGAAGGGCTCACGCTGTGCAGCCGCGCATCGTCCCGGGAGGAGACGGTGAGGGCGGGCTACCTCTTCGTCTTCATCGGCGCCGCCCCGGGGACCGAATGGCTGGACGGGGTCGTGGCCCGGGACGACAAGGGGTTCGTGCTCACGGGGCCGGATCTGACGGTCGACGGCCGCCGGCCGCCGGGCTGGGCCCTGGACCGCGACCCTTACTACCTCGAGGCCAGTGCCCCGGGTATCTTCGCGGCGGGCGACGTCCGAGCCGGATCGGTGAAGCGGGTGGCGTCGGCGGTCGGCGAGGGCGCCATGGCGATCCAGCTCATACACGGCTACCTGGAGCACCAGTGAGCGAGCACGCGTGGCTGGCGCCCGAGCAGCTGCGCACCCTGTTCCTGTTCGAGCACCTGGACGACGATCAGCTCGCCTGGTTGATCGAGCGCGGCCGGCTCGTCGAGTACCCGGCGGGGGTGATCATCCACGCCGAAGGTTCTCCCGCCTCGTGCTTCCTCGTCCTCCTGTCCGGGACGATGTCGATGTCCAAGCGGGTCCAGGGCGGAGAGCTCGAGCTGTTCCGCACCGACTACCGCGGCGCGTACACGGGTGCCTTCAACGCCGTCGTGCCCGATCGAGGCGTCCCCAAGCTGTACCCGAGCACCGCTCGCGCCGTCACCCCGTGCCGCCTGTTCGAGATTCCGGCCCACGACTTCGGCAAGGCCGTGTGGGAGTGGTTCCCGATGGCCGCCCACCTGCTCGAGGGGGCCGCGACGCAGGGCGCGACCGCCAGCGAGATCGTCGAGCGACACGAACGGTTGGTGGCGCTCGGTGCGGTGACCGCCGGGCTCACGCACGAGCTGAACAACCCGGTGGCCGCGGTCATGCGCGCCGCCGCCACGCTGCGTGATCGGCTGACCGGGATGCGTGCCGATCTCGGCCGGCTGATCCAGGCCGACCTCGAGGCCGACCAGCTCGAAAGGATCGCGGGACTGGTCACCCGGGCGCTGGAGCGCCGCCGCGATGCGCCCGACCTGTCACCCCTGGAAGAGTCCGACCGCGAGGAAGAGCTGGCCGGCTGGCTCGAGGACCATGGGATCGAGGCGGGCTGGGAGCTCGCCCCCACGTTCGTGGCGGCCGGCGTGGACGTGGCGTGGCTCGACGACATGGCCGACCTGATGCCGGCGTCGCACCTGGAGGCCGGGCTGACCTACCCCGTCCGCGTCCTGGAGTCCGATGGGCTGCTCGACGAGATCACCGAGGCGGCCGGCCGCATCTCGGGGCTGCTCGCGTCGGCCAAGCAGTACACCCAGATGGATCGGGCGCCGCTGCAGACCTTCGACATCCACGAAGGCCTCGACGCCACGCTGACCATGCTCGGCCACAAGCTCGGCGACGGCATCGAGATCGTGCGCGAGTACGACCGCTCGCTCCCTCACATATCCGCCTATCCCGGCGAGCTCAACCAGGTGTGGACGAACCTCATCGACAACGCAGTCGACGCCATGGAAGGCCAGGGCACCCTCACCGTGCGAACCGGTCCCGGTCGCGACGAGCGGCTCGTCGTCGAGATCGCCGACACCGGACCGGGCGTGCCCGTCGAGGTCCGCAGCCGGATCTTCGAGCCGTTCTTCACCACCAAGCCCGTGGGCAAGGGCACCGGCCTCGGCCTCGACATCGCCTGGCGCATCGTCGTCGGGCGCCACCACGGCGAGATCCGCCTCGACTCGGCTCCGGGCGATACCCGGTTCGAGGTCATCCTTCCCCTCCGGGAGCCGGACGGGGACGACGAGGGCACGGGTTAACCCCTGGCAGATCTCCGGTTGACGCTGTGTACTGGGACTCCATGATCGGGGACGAGCCCCTCCAGACTGCATCGCGCGCCACGGAGTCAGAACGGCGGTTCCTGGTCGACCTGGGCGACGACGCCGCGGTCGAGCCGGCGCTGGTGGGCGGCAAGGCGGCCGCCTTGGCGCGGGGGGCCGGGGCCGGCCTCGCCACGCTCCCAGGTCTCGTCCTCACGACGAGGTTCTGCGATGCCGTCGACGGCGGTGCCCAGGTGGAGCAGCACCCGGCCGTGCGGGAAGCCTTCGAGCGGGCGGGCGGCGACGACCGGGCACTGGTGGCCCGCAGCTCCTCGGTCGTGGAGGACACCGCGACATCGTCGATGGCCGGCCAGTTCGCATCGGTGATCGGGATCAGCGGCTGGGACGCGTTCGTCGACGCCGTGACGGCTGTCCTGGACTCGCGGCAACGGGCCAACGCGGCAGACCACCCGATCGCCGTCCTGGTCCAGCCGTTGATCGAGCCGATGTTCGGCGGCGTCATGTTCGGCTGCGATCCCGTGTCGGGGCGGAGCGACCGCCGGATCGTCACCGCCGTCCGGGGCGGGCCCGAGCCGCTGGTCAGCGGGGAGGTCGACGGGTCGAGGTACGTGCTCGACGCGTCGAGCGCGAAAGCGCTCGAGTTCGCCGCCAACGACGGCCCGCGGCTGGGGAAGGCAGACCTCCGCCGGCTCGTGGCGCTCTCCGCGGAGGCCAACTCCGTCTACGGCGGCCCGCAGGACATCGAGTGGGCCATCGCCGACGACCAGCACGTGTGGCTCCTCCAGTCGCGCCCCGTGACGACCGAGATCCGGGGCGTGCCCCGCGGTCCGATCTTCGGTCCGGGCCCGGTGGCCGAGACGTTCCCGGCCCCGCTCACCGAGCTCGAACGCGACCTCTGGGTCCCCCCGTTGCGGGAAGCGGTCGGCGAAGCCGTGGTCCTGGCCGGGGCCGCGACCCAGGCCGACGTCGACGCCAGCGACGTGGTGGTCTGCGTGGACGGCCACGTCGCCATCGACCTGCGGCTGGCGGGCGAGATCCAGCCGAAGCACACGGTCGCCCACAAGATGAACCCGATCCCGGCCGCCCGCCGGCTGCGGCAGGCCTGGCGGGTCGGGCGGCTGCGCTCGGCGCTGCCGCGGCTCTCCGAGAACCTCCTCGACCGGACGGACGCCGATCTCGAAGCGGTCCCGCCGCTGCGCGACCTGACCAGCCGGCAGCTGATGGCGCTGCTGCACCGCAGCCGGGTCATCCTGCGCGCGCTCCATGCCCACGAGATCCTCATGGGCATGCTCACGGACACCGGCGGCAACCGCATGACCGGTGCCTCGGTGGCGCTGCGGGTGCTGGCCGAAGCTCGCCATGACGGCCTGAGCGACGAGGAGATCCTCGCTCGCAGCCCGACCGTCCTCGCGCTGACCGCTCCCCGGGTCGCGCCCATGCCGGAGCTGCCGGAGGAGGCCGCGGCGGTCTACATACCGACACCCGAGTGCCAGCGCTGCAGCGACAACGGCATCATCCGCGAGGCCCTCCGGCTTCGGGTGCGCTGGGTGCAAGAGCTGTCCGGCCGCGCCGCCTGGGAGCTCGGCGGCCGGCTGTCGTCCTGTGGCGACCTTCCCGAACCAGAGCTCATCCGCCACATGACGCTCGAGCACGTCGAGGCGGTAGCCACCAATCGAGCCGTCGTCGTTCCCGCCCTCGTGGCGACCCACGACCACGACTTCGGGTCGCCGCTGCCGGCCTGGTTCCAGCTCTCCGACCTGGGCAAGCCCATCAGAACGCAGCGCGCCAACGAGGTCGGCGGGGGTACGGGGGCCGGGGGAGGCGCGGGCTTCGGGCCGGTGACCTACGACCACGAGGACCCACCGGCCGGCTCGGTGCTCGTCACCACCACGCTCACACCGGGGCTCGGGCCCTTGCTGCCCCGGTTGAAGGGCATCGTGGCGGAGACCGGCTCGGTGCTGGCCCATCTGGCCATCCTCGCTCGGGAGGCTCGCGTCCCCACGGTGGTCGGCTACGCCGGGGCGACCAGCGACCTCCCCGAGGGCACGGTCGTCCTCGTGGACGGCGACACCGGACAGGTCACCATCCGCTAGCGGCACCTCGGCTACCGCCTGAGGTGCTCCGCTCCGGGATCGCACGGACACTCCGCGTATCAGGGGCCGACCTCGGGGCTCTTCCCTCCCGTCACCGATCCCCTGGTGAAAGGAGCGTCGATGCGCACGCTCACACGGTCCCTCGAACCGAACGAGGTCGGACCCGAGACTCCGGCGGCCCCGCCGACTCGCTCGACGCCACCGCCGTTGGGGTGGTTCGCCTTCGCCGGTTGCCTCGCCGGGCTCAGCTTCGGCGTCAGCGTGGCGCTCGACTTCAACTGGGTCGCGAAGCCGTCGGCCTTCGTGGCGGCGGTCGTGGCTCACGGGTGCCTGGGCGTGATCGCCGTCGACGTGGTGACCCGCCTCCAGTCGATACGGACACGCGCTGCGGCGCGTCGGCACGACGCGCTGTCGATCAGCGCGCTGATGGTCGCGGCGGCGGTGCTCACCGGGCTGCTCTGGAAGCTCGACCGCGTCGTCGTGGCTGCGTTGGCCAACTCCACGATCAAGGTGCTCTATGTCGTCTCGGCCTTCATCGCGATCCTCGGGTTCGGCGTGGGCGCCTGGCTGGTGTTCTCCACGAAGCGGTTCAGGGGCCGGAAGGAGCGGGTGGGGTGGCAGGTGATCGGTGGGCTGACGTCGTTCACCGCCGGGGCGGTGGCGGTGGCGCTGGTCGTCGGCGTGGCGGCCGCGTGGCGCCAGAACGACGTCCCGGAGGACGCGATCCCGGTGCCGCCGATCCACGGCATCGACGGCGACTACGTCGCCCTCGGTGACTCCTACTCGGCGGGTGAGGGCCTGGGCCACTACGCCGACGGGACCGACGACGCGGGCGACCGTTGCCATCGTTCGGCGCAGGCGTACTCCGCGCTCCTCACGTTCGACGACCCCGCGACGCACGTCACCTCCCGCGCCTGTTCGGGCGCCATGTCGGTCGACCTCTACGAGCCGTTCGAGCGCTCGTCCGGCGTGACGATCCCGGCGCAGCTCGACGGTGAGGTCCACCCCGGCGTGGGTCTCGTCACCATCACCATCGGGGGCAACGACGTCGTGTTCTCGCGGGTCGTGCGGCACTGCTTCATCTTCGAGGACTGCATCCACGCCACCTTCCAGCCCCCGGAGTCCAACCGCCCCTCGGTCCAGTACCCGTCCGCGCTCCCGCTGGACGAGTGGGCCGAGGCTACGGTGGGCTCACTCAGCCCTCGCATGGCGACGGTGGCCTCGGAGCTGCGGCGGCAGTACCCGGACGCCCGGGTGGTGATGATCGGCTACCCGTACCTGTTCCCCGACGGGTCGCCGCCGTGGGACCAGGCGGACTGCGCCAGCGTGCTGCGCCGGGTCAACACCCGGGAGCGGGCGCACCTCCGGAGCCTGACCGACGACCTCAACAACTTCCTCTACGCCCAGGCCGTCGCCGCCGGGATCGAGTTCGTCTCGCCGGCCGCGGCGTGGAACGGCCACGAGCCGTGCGGCACCGATGGGCAGTACACGAACGCCGTCAAGCCGGTGCTCAGCCTGCCCAACATCGTCGACGGCGGCACCTTCCATCCCAACCAGCGAGGGCAGGAGCAGCTCGCCCGGTTGGTCGCCTGCTACCTCGGCGAGCATCCCTCGCCGCCCGATCCCTTCGTGGACGGGGTCTCGCGACCGCTGGACATCCACGGCTTCGTCGAGCTCGACGAGCTCGGACTCGTCGCCCCACCGGGGTCGATCGACGAGCCGGTGAGCTGCGACACACGGTGATCGGGATGGCCCCAGGCGGTGGAACCCGGGGTTCGGGTTCCACCTGCCCGGGGGAGGTCACTACCGGCCGAGCGCCGCCGCTACGGCCCGGTTCCCGGCGTCCCAGACGTTCGGCGAGGTATCGCTGCCGGCCGCCACGGCTGAGCTGTCGGGCTGGGCCTGGGACTGGGCGATCCCGGCTGCCTGGTTGTAGAGCTGCACGTCGCTGCCGTTGGCCGTGGATCGGGCGGCGATTTCGGCTGCCTGGTTGTACAGGCGC
>JBKPRV010000441.1:0-6899 GCA_046734715.1 Actinomycetota bacterium
CTGCTGGGCCGCTACGTGCCCGCGGCGGTGGGGCCGGTCGAGGTGGTGGCCGAGCACGACGGCCGGGCCCTGGGCCGGGCGGTGGTGGAGGCGCCCGCCTCGAAGCTGGACCGCCGCCGCAGCGTGGCCCTGCGGTTCACGATCGACGTCCCTGCGGGCGAGCCGGTGCGGGTCGACCTGAGCTGCCGGTCGTGGGTGCCCGCCGAGGTGGGCATCGGCACCGACACCCGGCCGCTCGGCGTCCCCGTCATCGGGGTGCATGCGGGCGGCGGCTGGCGCGAGCGCGTCGCACGAGCCGCGCCGGTCCTCGCCGGGCCGACCGGCCGGCCCACCCACCTCGACAGCTACGACCGGGTGCTGGCCAACTCGCGCTACACCCAGGACTGGATCGAACGGCTGTGGCGCCGGCCGAGCGACGTGCTCTACCCCCCGGTGACGCTGGTGGAGCCGGGGGAGAAGGACCCGCTGATCGTGTCGGTGGGCCGGTTCTTCCTGCCCGGCACCGGCCACAACAAGAAGCAGCTGGAGATGGTGGGCGCGTTCCGGAGTCTCGTGGAGTCGGGCGGGGCCGACGGCTGGGAGTACCACCTGGTGGGCGGGTGCAGCCCCGAGCACCGGCCCTACCTGGAGGCGATCCGGGACGCAGCCGAGGGCTTGCCGGTGGTCGTCCACGCCGACGCCCCCGGCGCCGAGCTGCGGGCCCTGTACGCGAGGGCCTCGATCTTCTGGCATGCGGCAGGGCTGGGCGAGGATCCCGACCGGCATCCGGACCGCTACGAGCATTTCGGCATCACCACCGTCGAGGCCATGTCGGCCGGGGCCGTGCCGGTGGTCATCGACGCGGCCGGGCAGGTGGAGATCGTGGACCAGGGCGTGTCGGGTTATCGCTTCGCGGGGATCGACGGCCTGGTGGCCCACACCCGGCACCTCATCGCCGACCCGGAGTGGCGGGCCACCATGGGAGCGGCGGCCCGCCGGCGGGCCGAGCCCTTCGGCTGGGATGCGTTCGGAGGCCGGGTGCGGGCGGTGGTCGAGGACGTGGCCCGGTGAGCGGGGAGGGCGGAGGCACCGGAGGGCGCTACGCACGGCGGGCCCGATCGCTCCTCGCGTCCGCGCGGGCGCGGAGCCGCGGTGTGGCCGGCCGGGTGGGCACGCCCGCCGCGTACCGCCGCCTGCAAGCCGAGCACGAGGAGCTGCGCGCGACGTACGAGACGTGGGTCCCGCCCGGGCACTTCTACTCGCCGTACCCCGACCTCGACGAGTACGAGCGGCGGCTCGGGGCACCGCTCGACCGCGACCGGCCTCTGCTCGGCATCGACCTGCACGAGAAGGACCAGCTCGCCCTGCTCGAGGAGCTGGTGGCGCTGGTGGCGGACGCGCCGTTCCCCGAGCACCGCCCCGAGGGGGAGGCCGCGCCCGAGTGGCGCTACTGGTACGACAACTTCGCCTACGCCTACGGGGACGGCATCGTCCTCCACGGCATGCTGCGCCGGCTGGCACCCCGCCGCATCGTGGAGGTGGGCTCGGGGTTCTCGTCGGCCATGATGCTCGACACCATCGACGGCTGGCTGCCGGGGACCGAGCTCACCTTCGTCGAGCCGTACCCGGAGCTGCTCGTGAGCTTGCTGCGGCCGGGGGACGAGGCGCGTGTCACCATCCACCGCACTCCGGTCCAGGACGTCGAGGAGGATGTGTTCACGGCCCTGCAGGCGGGCGACGTGCTGTTCGTCGACTCGACGCACGTGGTCAAGGCCGCGTCGGACGTCAACCACCTCGTCTTCGAGGTGTTCCCCCGCCTGGCACCGGGCGTGTGGATCCACGTCCACGACGTCTTCTACCCGTTCGAGTACCCGCCGGACTGGGTGCGCGAGGGCCGGGCCTGGCACGAGGCGTACCTGCTGCGAGCCTTCCTCATGTTCAACCCGGACTTCGCCGTCCGCTGGTTCCAGGACTACCTGTGGCAGCACCACGGCGAGGCCCTGCGGCGCCTGCCGGGCGTCGCCGTCAACTCGGGCGGCAACATCTGGCTGGAGCGGGTGGGGTAGCCTTAGGCCCTAGTCAGGAAGGGGCGGCGGTGGGGTGCGCCGGTCGGGCTCGATCGGGCTCATGATGCCCACGGCATTGCCGTCCGGGTCGCAGAGGATGGCGTAGCGGGCGCCCCAGAAGGCGTCGAAGGGCGGCTGCTGGGCGTCGTAGCCGGCCGCGGTCATGGTCTCGTAGATGCAGTCGACGGCCTCGCGGTCGGCCACCTTGAAGCCGATGACCACGCCCGTGTGGCCCTGGGGCCAGCCCTGGTCCCACACGGCGGCGAACGCGGCGCTGTCGAGGTCCATGTCGAGCCCGCCGCCCACCATGGCCGCCCGGTGGTGGTGGGTCCACGGTGCGTCTTCGCCCATGTCGAGGCCGAGCATCCGGTAGAACTCGACGCTGCGGCCCATGTTCCCCACGACCAGGTTGATCTGGTCGAGCAGCAACGGCGGCCGCTCCTGATCGGTCATGCCTACCCCCCCAGGGTCGGTACCCGGCAATCCCAGGTCAGGTACATGTAACCCGGCGCGGCGCCGATGCGGTCGGCGGTCGCCCGGTCGGCCACCACCACGAGGTCGCCGGCCACCTCGGGCTCGCGGGCGGCGGCCAGCATGCCGGGCACGTCGAACTCGCCCGCCCACCGCGCCCACGGGTTAGCGCCGTCCGGGTCCACCTCGTCATGGCCGGCCCCCGAGCCGGCGACGGCGTCGGCCCACTCGGCCGTGCCGAGCAGGTCGGTGACGAAGCCCTCGGTCCGCAGCCGGGCGGTCAGGTCGAAGCCGAAGCGCCAGAACACCGGTGTGTCGTCGCCGTGGAACTCGGGCTCGGCGGGCGGGGCCGTCGCCCCCTGGAGCACCGGCACCTGCAGCAGCAAGTGGCCGCCGGGGGCCATGACCCGGCGCAGCTCGGCCAGGGCTTTGCCCGTGTCGGGCACGTGCTCGAGCACATGCGAGCACAGGATCACGTCGAGGCAGGCGTCGGGCAGGTCGATGGCCTGGAGGTCGAGGCGCAGGTTGCCGGCATGGGCCCGCAGGTCGTAGTCGCTGGTGCGGTAGAAGAACCAGGTGCTCATGGCGGCCCGGTAGCCCGCGCCCATGCGGGGGCTGGTCTCGATCACCCGCAGCTCGGGCCCGAGCGGCACCCGCCGCGCCAGGCACCAGTGCAGGAACCGGTCCCGCCCGTTGCTCCCGCAGCGCGGGCACAGCGCCAGCTCGACGTGAGCAGGGCCGTCGAACGCCGGCCCCTGCCAGCGGCACACGTTGCAGAGCACGCCGCCCTCCGGCCCCGGCTCGGGCAGCGGCAGCCAGGGCGGCACCTCGGGGTCGGGCCCCGGCAACGCCACCGGCCCCGGCGCCGGCCCCAGCAGCTTCCGCCCGACCCTTCGCACCTGGGCCTTGAGGCTCACCATTCCTCGTCCTCCTCGCGGTCCTCGTCCTCCTCGCGGTCCTCGACGCCGTGGGCCGCCAGCAGCTCGTGGGCGGCGGTGGTAGGGGAGAGGCGCCCGGCCCGGACCTCGGCCTGCACCTCGGCGAGGCGCTTGGCCACCTGCTGGTCGTGGCGGAAGGCGTCCACCAGCCGCTCCCGCAGCTCGGCCCAGAGCCAGTCGACCGCCTGCGCCGAGCGCAGCCGGTCGAGCGCGCCGTCGGAGCGCAGGTGGGCGGACAGCCGCTCGACCTCGGCCCACGCCTCGTCCACGCCGGTGCCGTCCAGCGCGGAGGCCGGCAGCACGGGCACCGACCAGCCCGGGTGCTTGGGCCGGAGCAGATGGACGGCGTGGCGGTAGTCGGCCACCGCCCGCCGGGCCGCGGGCGCCAGGTCGCCGTCGGCCTTGTTCACCACCACCACGTCGGCCAGCTCCATGATCCCCCGCTTCAGGCCCTGCAGCTCGTCGCCACCGCCCGGGGCGGCGATCACCAGGAAGCAGTCCACCATGTCGGCCACCGCGGTCTCCGACTGGCCCACGCCCACCGTCTCGATGACGATCACGTCGAACCCCGCCGCCTCGCAGAGGAGCCCCGCCTCCCGGGTGCGGCGGGCCACGCCGCCGAGCGACCCGCCCGAAGGCGAGGGCCGGATGTAGGCCGCCGGGTCGCGGGCCAGGCGCTCCATGCGGGTCTTGTCCCCCATGATCGAGCCGCCGCTGCGCCGGCTGGACGGGTCGACGGCCAGCACCGCCACCCGGTGCCCCGCCGCGGTCAGCCGCGTGCCCAGCTCGTCGATGAACGTCGACTTGCCGGAGCCGGGCGTGCCGCTCACGCCCACCCGCACGGCGCTGCCGGTGGCGGGCAACACTTCGTCCAACAGCGCGGCCGCCTCGGCGCGCCGCGCCGGCAGCGTCGACTCGATTAATGTGATCGAGCGGGCCAACGCCCGCCGATCTCCGGCGCGCAGCCGCTCGGCGAGGTCGCCCATGACGCTGAAGCTTACGAGTCAGGGCAACGGCCGCGAGAAGCCTGGGTGAAACCACGGTGAATGGCATTGATTGCCGGCGGGGCCGCCGGAAAGATCGCCTTGGGCGTACACGACAGCACGCACCATGAAACTCATCATTCAGATTCCTTGCCTCAACGAAGAGGACCAACTTCCCGCCACGCTGGCCGATCTGCCACGCCATGTAGCCGGCATCGACGAGGTCGAGTGGCTCGTGGTCGACGACGGCTCCACCGACCGCACCGTCGAGGTGGCCCGGGCCCACGGTGTCGACCACATCGTGAAGTTGACCAACAACAAGGGCCTGGCCTCCGCCTTCCAGGCCGGCCTCGACGCCGCCCTCAAGCTGGGCGCCGACGTCATCGTCAACACCGACGCCGACAACCAGTACTCGGCCGACGCCATCCCCGCCCTCGTGGCGCCGATCGTGGCCGGCCGGGCCGACATGGTCATCGGCGACCGCAGGGTGCGCGACATCGAGCACTTCTCGCCCACCAAGAAGGCGCTGCAGCTGCTGGGCAGCTGGGCGGTGCGCCAGGCGTCCGGCACCGACGTGCCCGACGCCACCTCGGGCTTCCGGGCCTACAACCGGGAGGCGGCGCTCGGGCTCACCGTGGTGTCCACCTTCACCTACACGCTCGAGTCGCTGATCCAGGCCGGCAAGAGCCTGGCCGCGGTGGAGGCGGTGCCCGTCGGCACCAACCCCAAGACCCGCGAGTCCCGGCTGTTCAAGTCGATGTCGCGGTATGTGCGGCGCAACATGCTGGCGCTGTTTCGCATCTACACCGGCTACGAGCCGCTGCGGGTGTTCAGCGCCCTGGCGTTCCTGCTGATGCTGTCGGGGGTGGCGGCGTGGGCCCCGTTCCTGTGGGACTGGGTCGTCCACGGCGACCGCTCCGGCCACCTCCAGTCGATCGTGCTCGGGGGCGTGCTGCTCGTGGCCGGGGTCCAGGTCTTCGCGCTGGGCGTCCTGGCCGACCTCATCGCCTCCCACCGCGTGGTGACCCAGCGCACCCTGGAGCGGGTCCGCCGCATCGAGCTCGAGCTGGGAGTCGCCCCCTCGCACTACGAGCCGGGCGACCGGCCCGAGCGCCGCGTGCGCGAGCTCACGGTGGTCGACGCCTGAAGCGCAGCCACCCCCGCGCCGGCCACATCCACCAGCAGGAAGATGAGGCGGCTCCCCACCGCGATGGTGGCGCCGAGCCCCAGCGGCAGCCCCGAGGCCGCCACGAACACTGCCTCCCGCACGCCGGCGCCGGCGGGCACGGGCACGGCCACGAACCCGGCGGTCCACGACAGGGCGGTGGCGATGCCGATGCGCAGCAGCGGCGCATCGGGGTCGAGCGATCGGGCCACGCACCAGGTGGCGGCCCAGATGCCCAGCCACGCCGGCAGGTAGCTCACCACCACGCCGATCGTCGCCCGCCAGGGCGGCACGACGATGTCGGCGCCCCGGCCGGTGAACCGCACCAGCACGTCGCGGGCCGCGGTCAGCACCCGCGGGTGCAGGGCGAGGAGGCCAAGAGGGAGCAGGGCCAGCAGCGCGAGGGCACCCGGCGACTCGGACTGCTCGGCCAGGTCGAGGGGGACCAGCACGGCGGCCAGGGCCAGCGCCGCCAGGTAGAGCGCCGCCAGCGACAGGGCGACGCTGGGGTAGGCCCGGGCGCGGGGCACGCCGCCTCGGCGGGCCAGCTCGCCCCGGCCCAGCACCGGCCACACCGTGCCGGGCACGTACTTGCCGAGCTCGCCGGCGAAGTACCAGGCCATGGTGCGGCCCCGCGGCGGCGTCGGGCCGAGCAGGGCGATCACCCGCTGCCAGCACGATGCGATCCAGGCCATGGCGGCGGTGGCCGCCAGGGCGGCGGCCGCGATCCAGGCCGGCTCGGCGCGGGCTATGTCGTCCCCGACCTCGCCCCACTGGGCGGACATGCGGGCGATCACGAAGGCGATGCAGACGAAGGCGATGACCGTGCCCGCGAGCGCCGACAGCGCCATCGTGCGGCGCGGCCGCCGGGTGGGGGTCGGCTCGCCCTCGACGCTGAGGGTGGCGGGTTCGGGGGCCATCGCGGCCCCATTCTGGCCTACGCTCCGGCGCGGTCCCGAACCGTGCTGGCGGGGGCGGGGCCAACGGATCATGACGAACGGGTGAACTTTCGCGACCCCTGTGTCCCTACGGCCCCCGGCGCACCGGAGCCGGGGCGTGCTCGTGCTAGGAGGAGAGGCTGCAGGTGCCGCCGCTCCTCCGTTCCCGACAGCCCGGAGACATGCCCACGGTGACCACGCTCGTCCCCACGGGGAACACCTACGACAAGTACGCGTCCAAGACCCCGGTCGAGCGCCGCCTCATGGCCGGCTTCTTCGGCGCGCTCGACGCCTGCCTGCCCACCCGCGTGCCCGCCACCGTGCTCGAGGTGGGGATGGGCGAAGGCGAGGTCACGGCC
>JBKPRV010000442.1:0-7221 GCA_046734715.1 Actinomycetota bacterium
TTTGTGACCAAGCCGCCGACCGTGACTGTGGCGAGCAGGGCGAACGCAGCGAACGCCCACCTGAGGCGTCGGATCGCGTAGGACATGGGTTTACCGTCCCTTTGATCTGGTCAATTTGACCGGGACGACACCCTGCCGCCCCCAACCTTTCGGCGCTGGCACAGGCTGTGGATCTCAAGGCTCAGGTGTTCACGGATCCGTAAGAACTGTCACCGGGCCGGCGCGACCGCCAGGTCACGCCGGTTCGACGGACCACGCGATCGCCGGCGGGTCGACGCAAGCGCAGCGCGGACCGCCGTCGTCCCCGGTCAGGTCGACTCTCCCGTCCAGACGACCGGTCGCCACCGCCAGCTCGACGAGCTCGGGCGCGACACGATCGAGCATCAGCTTGGCGCGCCGGAACAGCTCGAACGTGTCGTCCGGGCCGATGTGGCCCCAGGTGAGATAGATGAATCGGTCGCCGCACTTGCCCTGGACCGAGGGGCCGCGGAAGTCGAGCGATCCATCCGTTCGCACTACGGCGACCTCGATCTCCCAGCGCATCTCAGGTGCGTCGGCCCGGATCAGCTGAACCGGCTCGCGAGCGGCCTGCACTCCGACGTGAACGTTGTCCATCAGCGAGCCGTCAGGACGGCAGAAGTTGCGGCCGGGCGGGTTGATCCCGGTGAGGTTGATCCGCATCCCACGATCATGGCAGCCCGACGCAGAGCGGTACCGCTACGCGCACGTCAGGAGCGGGCCTGACCCACCGCCCGCTTGACGAAGATGGCACGCAGGATGAACCCGGCGAGGAGGGCCGCCCCCCAGACGATGACCGTCGCCAGGACCCAGGTCACCAACCCGCTGATGTCGAGCCCGTCCGACACGGCGACGGTCACGATCAGCCCGATCAGCGTCGCGATAAGCGCCGAGCTGCCCACGAGGGCGTTGACGTTCTTGACGGCGATCTGGGTGATCAGCGGCTGAACCAGCACCTCGACCCCGGTGAAGATCAGCACGGCGATCACAAACGCAGAGCCATCGACCGACATGTCGTCGAGCAGGGCGTTCGCGACGAGCAACCCGATCGCGTTGGCGACGAGGTAGATCACCGCCGATACGAGCAGCCTGATCATGGCCGTCCCCTTCGTAGCCCGATGTGTGACGCGTTGTACCAGCCGGCCGGCATGGGAAGACCACCCGTCCGGGGTGGGAAGACCACAGCCTCGGCGAGGTGGCTCAGAGCGCCGACGGCCGGTTCGTGGCGTTCGTGTCGACTGCCTCGAACCTGGTGCCCAGCGACACGAACGCGCCCCGGACGTGTTCGTGCGGGACAACCGGACCGGCGAGGTCGAGAAGGTCTTCGAGACGATCGCCTCCCCCACGATCACCACCCTCGTAGGCCTCAGCGAGGATGGCCGCTACGTCGCCGCCCGTCTCCATCGACGTGCTCGATCGGGAGACCGGTCAGACCGGCACGATCCCCGCCCCGGCCGGCCGCGTGATCACGGGTGGGCTCCACCTGTCAGATGACGGCCGCCACGCCGTATTCGAGGCAGAGATCCCCGCGAAGCCCTGCCCGCCCTTCCCCGATTGCTGCCTGCCGCCCACCAACCCCGGGTGCCCGGCAGTGCCGGCGCTTTGTCCACGATCGGCTGACCGGCACGACCGAAAGCCTGCCGCTGCCCCCGCCAGATGCGCAGTACGCGACCAATCCGGCGATCTCGGGCCCGCACCCACAGCCGTCGTCTCGGGCCAGGGAGTCACCGTGACCGCCGTCGACCGCCTCTCCGAGCACGAACTCTCCGTGGCGATCACCGTCGACCACCTCGCAGCCACAGGGACATGTACGCTCGCCGTCACGAACTCGGGCACCGGACCGGGACCAACGGCCGGCGACACCGGCGGCTGCACCTGTCTCACCATCACCTGAGCAGGCCGGGATCCAGCAATGTGCAGTGCCGTGAAGCGCGGCACTGCACCCGAACAGTGCTGTGCGAGCGTGATGAGGTGTCGCCGGTTGTGGGCGAGGGGTGCTGATCGCCCCTGTTTGGTTCAGCCGGGCTCCCCGGGGTGGCGACCGCCGCCGCTGTCGAACGGTGGGATACGGGGTCCCACCAGCTCACGCCGTGCGCCACGAGCAACAACGGGAATAACGCGCTGATTGTCAGGTTGGGAACCGCATCAGCCGTGTGGATGTAGTTGGCGAGGACGACCGGCAATGCCTTCGTCGACGCCGACGTGCAGGCGTCAGGATGGCGGCGTGAGCCGCCGCTTTGCCCAGCTGGTGCTGTCGTGCGTCGTGCTGGCCGTCGGCGTTGCTCTGCTCCTTAGGGCAGCGCTCGGCTCGGACGGTTACTCAACGTTGATCAACGGGCTGTCGCTCTCGCTCCACGTGCCCTTCGTCGCAGTCAACGCCGTGGTAGGGCTGGTACTGGTCGCGCTCGCATGGAGCCGGCACGTCATCCCCGGCCTGGGGACGATCGTGCAGCCGGTGGTGGTCGGCTTCACCGTCTCCGGCGTCATGTCCTTGGTCGCTGAGCCGGACGGGCTGCTGGCGCGCGGGCTGATGCTGGCCGTTGCGTTCCCTGTCCTGGCGATCGGGGTCGCCGGGTACCTCGGGAGCGGAACCGGTGCGGGCCCGACAGAGGCGGCCGCGATCGCGTTCGACCCTCCGCTGCCGTTTCGCTGGAGCTACGGCATCGTGCAGGGCGGCGGTGCCCTCACCGGCTGGCTGCTCGGCGCGGCGATCGGCGTGGGAACGATCCTCGTGATCATCCTGCTGGGGCCGATGGTGGATCTGATGTCGCGCCAGGTTCGCACCTTCCGGCTGCCCGCCCCATCCGTGGTACCGGCTCCGGCCGTCGGCTCGGAGTGTGACTGAACCGGACGGGTTGCCGTCACGCAATCGGGCAAGACCAAATCCGAGTCAAAGGTTTCCGGTTGCGCGCAGGACTCGCCTACGTCGGTGCCGGATGATGGCGACCGCGATGGCGCCACCGATCCCGACCAGCATGAGCACAACGGCGGGCAGGACGATACCCACTATGTCTCCTGCGATGCTGGAGCCGATCGCCAGAGAGCTGTCACCGGGCGTCGCACCCCCATCGGCCACCTCGATCAGGACCGTGCCGGGACCGGCAACCTCCAGAGTGAGGACCGCACGCCCTTCCCGGGAGCCGAAGCTGTAGGTGAGCGAACCCGAATACGCCTCGAGGCTCATCGGCGCAGAGGACTGCGAGCGCGCCGTCACGTTGACGTCGTAGGCGGGCACATTCCCGTCGGCCGCACCCGGCCCTTCGTAATAGATCACGTAGCCCCCGCTGTGGTCGAGGCTGACCTCGCCCGACCCCGGGGCTGCTACGCGCTGGAACGAGTCGACCTGCTGGGCGAGCATGTACACCCGCCCTCCCAGCCAGCCCACCCCGGCCAGGAAGACCGCCAGGGCCACCCAGTACCACGCGCGGGACGGTCGCAACCTCACCGGTGTTGCGGGGCCCGCTGGTGGTACAGCGGGCTGGGCCGGAGGGTGTCCCTCTTGCTCGCCTTCCGACGGCGGGGTCGCCGACTCGCCCATGATCGCCTCCCCGGCCATCCGGACGCGCCTGCACCACATCGACAGTCGCCTGGGCGCGTGCACACGGGCCACAAGCGAAGGTCCCCGCCCCGGAGGGCCTGGTCTGACTGTAGCCCGCTCGGTCCGGCCGCTGCCGGGCTGAGTGGGCGTCAGACCCGCCGGACGGCGATGGACTGTAGGCCGAGGTCAGAGGGGGTAGGCCCGGACGGGGGTGGACCCGTCCGGACGTGCGGGCGGAAGGTAGCGGAAGGTATGGGATTCGAACCCATGGTGACCCGGAGGCCACAACGGCTTTCGAGGCCGCCCCATTCGTCCGCTCTGGCAACCTTCCGGGAACGACGCTACCAGAGGCCTTTCGGAGTCAGACCACCACGGGGCGTGGCGCGCTGCGGGGCGCGTCGCTCGGTGCGTAGGTGTCCCACGCCTGCGACAGGCGCCGCATCGTCTCCTCGAGCACCGGGGGCTCGGCGGTGTACGGCAGCCGCAGGTTGCGCTCGTCGCCGCCGGTGGGCGACATCTGCTCGCCGGGAATGACCTCCACGCCGTAGCGCAACGCCACCTGGCTGAACGCCGACGCGGTGCCGCACGGCAGCTCGATCCACAGCGACGGGCCGCCCCGCGGGCGCCGCCAGCGCCACGAGGGCAGCAGGTCGCGCAGCAGGGCCGAGGCCTGGGCCAGGTTGCGGTTGAGCATGGCGCGCTGATCGTCGCGCAGACGGTCGAGGCGGGGGACCAGTCGGGCGGCGACCGCCTGGTCCAGCAGGGGCGAGCCCAGGTCGTTCATGGCCTTCAGCTCGGACAGGCGCCCGATGAGCGGCGCCGGGCCCCGCATCCATCCCACCCGCAGGCCGCCCCACGCCACCTTGGAGAACGAGCCGGCAGTGAGGATCGGCGCGTCGGCGGGGGCGTAGGCCGCCACCGGCGGGACCACCTCGTCGTCGAGGGGTGCGTTCTCCAACGCGTTGTCCTCGACCAAGGGCACGCCGTGCTCCACCACCAGCTCGGCCACGTCGCGCCGCCGGTTGGGGGCCAGCAGCGCGCCCGTCGGGTTGTGGTACGTGGGCATGAGGTAGATGGCGGCGGGACGGGCGGCGGCCACGGCCTGGGCCACCCCCCGCACGTCGACGCCGTCGTCGTCCACCCGCACCGGGACCACCTCGGCGCCCCGGGTGCGGAAGATGTCGAGGGTGCCGCTGAAGCTGGGCGCCTCCACCACGACGCGGTCACCGGGGCGGACCAGCGCCAAGGTGGCCAGGCTGACCGCCTGCTGCGCCCCGGTCGTGACCATCACCTGCTCCGGAGTGGTGGGCGTGCCCCGGGCGCTCAACATGCCGGCCAGCCCCTCCCGCAAGGCGGGGAGCCCGCCGGGCAGGTAGCCGTTCTGGGCCAGCAGCTTGTCGCCCTCCTCCAGCACCACCTCCCGGATGGCCTCGGCCACCAGGGGATGGGCGGGGAAGATGGCACACGCCAGCGAGATCACGTCGTCGCGGGCGTCGATCAGCGTGCGGTAGACCGGGCTGACCTGGAACGAGTCGAGCGGGTCGGGCCGGGCGGCCGCGCCGTGACGGATGCGGGTACCGCTGCCCTGGCGGCTCACCAGCAGCCCCTCGGACCGGAGCGTGTCGTAGGCCGTGACCACCGTGCTGCGGCTCACGGCCAGCCGCTGCGCCAGCTCGCGCTCGGACGGCAGCCGCTCGCCCGCGGGCAGGCGTCCCGACTCGGCCGCGGCTCGTAGGGCGTCGCTGAGCTTGCGGTGGAGCGGACCGGGTCCATCCGACCACACACCCAGTGCCCCCTCAATGGACTGCTTCATACCAATTCTCCACAAATGGCTACAGAGTGGACTGCCATCTGTCGGTAGAATACCTACCAATCGAGTGAAACGTCTAGTAGCCATTGGGCAATAGCGGATCGAGGTGGACCGATGGAACCGATGCTCCCTTTCCTGAGCGAGGACCACACCCGCCAGCTGCGCCGCGAAGCGGAGGCCGCGCGCCGGGTCCCGGGACGCCTACGTCACGGTCGCTGGCACCGGCGACGGTCCCGTCGCTGACACCCCGAGGCACGGAGGAGACCAATGTTCGCAGTCCATTGTCATCGCCACGGATCTCGGGTGCTGCTCGACTACTCCCGCATCAGGGCCATCCACAACACCCCGGGCGGCCCGGTCATGGACTGGGAGTGCTGGTGCGGCGCCCGCGGCCATCTGAGCCACGGCGTCTCCACGCCCCGCTCGCTACCGCTGGCCGGGTGACTGCCGGCCAGCCCGCCTAGGGCTCGGTCCGCAGCTCCTCGAAGAAGCCTGTGATGAGGGCGGCGGCCTCCTCGGCCCGCACGCCCGCCACCACCCTGGCCTCGTGGTTCAGGCGGGGATCGACGCACAGGTTGTAGAGCGATCCGCACGCTCCCGCCTTGGGGTCGGGGGCCCCGAACACCACCTGGTCGACCCTCGCGGCCATCAGCGCCCCCGCGCACATGGGGCAGGGCTCGATGGTCACGACCAGGACCGTCCCGTCCAGGCGCCACCCGCCGACCACCTCGGCCGCATCGCGGAGCGCCAGGATCTCGGCGTGCGCCGTCGGGTCACCGAGGCGCTCGCGCTCGTTGTGTCGCTGGGCGATCACCTCGCCGTCGCGCAACACGACCGCCCCGATCGGGACGTCGCCGTGCAGTACCGCCGTGGCCCCCTCGTCGAGGGCAAGGCCCATGGCCGCGTCCAAATCCACGGGTTCCGACGCTACCCGAGTGCGACGGGGCGTCGGACCGCCCCTACAGGGCGGTGCGGCGCTCCGTGCGCAGCGCGAGGCCGACTGCCAACCCGAATGCCCAGGCCATGAAGATCAGCCGGACGAGCGCGATGCGGATCCCTTCGCCGCGCAGGAGCGCAGATCCCGCGTCCACCAGATCGCCGGGGTCGAGCGCGAGGAACCGCCACCCCCACGCGACCGTGGCGGCGACCGCGTAGCGGGCGTCGGCGCCGCCCAGCGCCACCAGCACAGCGGGGATGATCAGGGTGGCGGCGACGGCCGTCACCGCGGCCACGGCGTCGCCCGCGCCGGTGAGCGCTGCCAGCCCGAGGAGACCGAGTCCTACCGCTCCGGGCCAGCGCCACCAGCGCCTGACGGTGCGCGTCCCGGCCCTCGACCGGCCGCTGCCGGCGATCATCATCGCCCCGAGCGCGATGGCGACGGCGGTCGAGGCCGGATCCCAACCCATGGCCGTCCACGCGGCGGCGAGCCCCACCGCGGTCGCCGAGACCACGGCGAGCCGGTGTCCGGCCACCCACGCCGCCAGCGCGGCCCCGAGGGCCACGGCGGTGACCGCAGTGGTGACGCCGCCCCCGGCCGGGCTGTCCCCGACCACCGCCATGCTCCCCACCCACGCGGTGACCAACAGCAGGCCCGCGCCCAGCCGCGCTCCCTGGCGCCAGGCCTCACCGGCCCGCCCGCCGGTCGCCTGCAGCGAGCGCAGGCGCAGGCCGAACGCGGCGGTCGCCACCACCTCCCGAGTCCGGCCGACGACGCCCTGGTCCGCCCCTGCCCGGCGGGCCACGTCGACCACCTCGCCCCGCCAGCGGGGATCGGGGATGGCCCGGGCGGCCACAGCCAGCGCTCGGTCGAACACCTCAGCCCCCGGCCGGACGCAGCCGCGCCCGGACCAGGGCG
>JBKPRV010000443.1:0-4708 GCA_046734715.1 Actinomycetota bacterium
TCCTGATCCTCCGGGACATGCTGGTCGGCTCCACCCGGTTCAACGAGATCTCACGCGGCCTGCCGGGGCTGTCCCGGGCACTGCTGACCAAACGGTTGCGCCAGCTGCAGGCGGCCGGGATCGTCGAGCGTCACGACGACGGTCGCTACGCCCTGACCCCGGCGGGCAAGGACCTGGAGCCCATCGTGTTCGGGCTGGCCGACTGGGGCGCCCGCTACGCCTTCGGCGACCCCGAGCCCGAGGAGCTCGACCCCGAGGTGCTGATGTGGTGGCTGCACGACCGCATCGACACGTCCACCGTGGACCGCCGGGCCGTGATCGAGGTCGACGTGCACGACCGCCGCCGAGTGTTCTGGCTGGTCATCGAGCCGGGCGACGCCTCGGTCTGCGTCGCCCACCCCGGCCTGGAGATCGACGCGGTGCTGCGCTGCGGCATCGGGCCGCTGTACCAGATCTGGGAGGGTGAGATCGAGCTGCTGGACGCGGTCAAGGCGGGCAAGGTCGACTTCACCGGCCCCCGCTGGATCGTGTCCGGCCTGCCCCGCTGGCTGGAGTACAGCCCGGTCGCCCCGTACGTACGCGCGGCACGTGTCGGCCCTTAGCGAGCGCATGCGTACCCTGGGAGCGTGCTCGGCCGCATAACGATCGACGCCGTCCGCCCCACGACGCTGACCGGCGAGTTCCCGGCCAAGGCGGTGGTGGGGGAGACGGTCCCGGTGGCTGCCGACATCTACAAGGAAGGCCACGACCTGCTGGCGGCCTGCGTCCGCTGGCGGCGGAAGGGCAAGACCAAATGGCAGTCCGCGCCGCTGCGTCAGCTGCTCAACGACCGCTGGGAGGGCGAGCTCAGCGCCACCGAGGTCGGCCCGCACGAGTTCGTGATCGAGGCGTGGCGCGACCGGTTCGCCACCTGGCGCCACGACGTGGAGATCAAGGCGGCGGCGGGCGACGAGGTGGAGCTCGAGCTGGAGGAGGGCGCCCGCATCATGGAGGCGCTGGCGCCCGGGGTGCCCAGCCGCGACCGCAAGCGGGTGCTCGACGCGGCCGCCGGGCTGCGGCGGACCGCGTGCAGCCTGCAGGTGCGACTCAACGCCGGGCTCGACGACCGGGTGGCGGCGCTGGTGGCCGCGGTGCCCGACGCGGACCTCACGGCCACGCCGCCTCGGCCGCTGTGGGTCGACCGGCTGCGGGGTGCCTACGGCGCCTGGTACGAGCTGTTCCCCCGCAGCGAGGGCGGGTTCGCGGGCGCGGCCAAGCGGCTGGCGGCCATCGCCGACATGGGCTTCGACGTGGTGTACCTGCCGCCCATCCATCCCATCGGCATCACCGACCGCAAGGGGGCCAACAACACCCTGAACCCCGGCCCCGACGATCCCGGCAGCCCGTGGGCCATCGGCTCGGCCGAGGGAGGCCACACCGCCATCGACGCCGGGCTGGGCACGCTGGCCGACTTCCAGCGCTTCCGGGCCGAGGCCGAGGACCGGGGCCTGGAGGTGGCGCTCGATTACGCCCTGCAGTGCTCGCCCGACCATCCCTGGGTGCACGAGCACCCCGAGTGGTTCTGGCGCCGGCCCGACGGCACCATCCGCTTCGCCGAGAACCCGCCCAAGAAGTACCAGGACATCTACCCCATCAACTTCTGGCCCGACCGGGACGCCGACCGCCAGGCGCTGTGGAAGGCCTGCCGGGACGTGCTGCGCTACTGGATCGACCAGGGCATCCGCATCTTCCGGGTCGACAACCCCCACACCAAGCCCATGGCCTTCTGGGCCTGGCTCATCGAGCGGGTCCGCCGCGACCACCCCGACGTCGTGTTCCTGTCCGAGGCGTTCACCCGGCCCAAGGTCATGGCCAAGCTGGCCGAGGTGGGGTTCACCCAGAGCTACACGTATTTCACGTGGCGCAACGAGCCGTGGGAGCTGCGCGACTACGTCAACGAGCTGGCCTACGGCCCCACGGCCGACTACATGCGGCCCAACTTCTGGCCCAACACGCCCGACATCCTGGCCGGGCCCCTGCGCCACGGGCCCCCTGCCGCGTTCCTCATGCGCTTCGCCCTGGCGGCCCTGCTGGTCCCCAGCTACGGCATGTACAGCGGCTACGAGCTGTTCGAGAACGAGCCGGCCAGCGACGCCAACGAGGAGTACTTCCACTCCGAGAAGTACGAGATCCGCCGGCGCGCCTGGGCCGATGCGGACTCCATGGTCCCGTTCATCACCCGCATCAACGAGATCCGGCGGCGCCACCCGGCGTTCCGGCACCTGCGCAACGTCCGCTTCCACGGCACCGACAACGACCGCTTCCTGGTCTGGTCCAAGGGCAGCCCCGACGAAGGCGACGTGGTGCTGGTGGTGGTGAACCTCGACGCCCACAACGCCCAGGAGACGATCCTCCATCTGGACCTCGGGGCGCTCGGCGTCCCATGGCAGGGCCCGTTCCGCGCCCACGACGAGCTGGGCGGTGAGACCTACACCTGGGACGGCGCCACCCCCTATGCGCGCCTCGACCCCACCGAGGGCCAGGTCGCCCACGTCCTCAGCTTCGGCTAGCCCCCTCGGACGAGGCGGCGCAGGCGGCGGGTCTCGGCCGAGGGTTCGACCCCGAGGTCGGCCAGGGCCGCGAGGGATCGGTCGAGCGCCCGACGGGCGGCGGCGCGGTCGCCGCGGGCCAGCGCCACCGCCACCAGCACCCCGTAGGCGTCCTCGGCCCAGGGGTCGACCTCGACCGCCCGGCGGGCCACCGGCTCGGCCTGGTCGGGGTCGCCGCGGCCTACCAGCAGCTGGCCGGCCCGGGTGGCCGCGGCGACGAAGCGGGTGCGGAAGTGCTCGCGCTCCAGCACCAGCCACTCGGCGTCGGGCACGCCCTCGTGCAGCTCGCCCCGGTACAGCTCCACCGCCGCCAGGTGGTGGCCCAGTGCCAGCGACGGCGTGCCGTCGGCCTCGGCCCGGGCCGCCTGGGCGACGTGGTCGTCGAACTGGTCGACGTCGAAGCGCAGGCGCTCGCCGGTGACCAGCGCCACGCCCTGGCCCTCGAAGCGGACGAAGTAGGCCGACTCCCGGGCCGAGCGCCACGGCTCCAGCAGCCTCAGCAGGTAGGTCAGCGTGACCCGCAGGTTGTTGGCCGCGGCCTTCTCGTCGAGGTCGGGCCACAGAGCGGCCACGATGGCGGCCCGGTTGGTGCTCCGGTGGCCGACCAGGAACGCCAGCAGCGCCCGCACCCGCTCACGCCGCAGGTCGGGGTCGGTGACGGCCTCGCCGTCCCGCACGAGGGCCAGCGGGCCGAGGCAGGCGACCTCCGTGGTGTGCAGCGGGGGCGCCGGGACCGCGGCCAGCAGCGAGCGGGCGGGGCGGGCACTGCGGGTGCGCTGCGCGGCCATCGCCCGCACCGCGTCGCGGCCGGCGGGACCGAGCGCCTCCAGGATGGCCCCGCCCTCGGGTCGCCCGCACGCTTCCAGGCCGAGGGCCAGCTCGACGGCGAAGCGGTGATGCAGCGCGGCCCGCACCCGCTGGGGGTCGGACACGTCCACCGGGGGCAGCGGCCGGCCCTCCCGCAGGGCGACCACCGCGATGGCCAGGCTGCGGGCGTACTCGAAGGTCCCGCCGGGGCTGGCGCGGTCCCAGTAGTCGCGGGTCGACGGCACCAGCACGTAGGTCAGGCACAGCCCGTGCCGCCACGTGCGGCGCTCATGGTCGCCCAAGCTGCCGTGGGCCTGCACCACCTTCTCCAGCACGGTGGTGGCCGTGTCCTCGTCGTCGTCGGCCAGCAGCACTGCGGCCTCGGCCAGGCCCATGCGGGCGGCGACGCCGGTGCGATCGCCCTCGACCCGCTGGACGGCGGCGAGGTAGCGGCGGGCCTCGTCGAGGCGACCGACGGCCGCGTAGGTGTAGGCGGTCTGGGTCAGCACCACGATCAGGTTGCGGGCGACGCCGGAGGCGCGGATGCGCTCGATCAGCGACGGCAGCGCCGCCACCACCTCGTCGACGTGGCCGAGCCACCAGCGGGCCCCGAGGTAGCTGGCCTCGATCGTGAGCTCGAGCGCGGAGTCGGCCGCCGGGGGCATGCTGGCGAGGACGTCCAGGCTCGCCTCGGGCTGGCCCATGCCCCCGAGCGTGCTGGCCCGCAGCCAGTCGGCGATCGCCGCCCAGGCCGGGTCGAGCACCCCCGGGTCGATGGCCTCCAGCGTCGCCACCGTGGCGGCGTCGTCGCCCTCGAGGTCGGCGATGACGGCGCGGCCCACCGCCGCGATGCCGCGGGCCAGGTCGTGGCCCGCCGCCTCCAGCTCCAGCACCCGCGGGTAGAGCTCGCCCAGCAGGCCCAGGTCGCCGTGCCACCAGGCCACCCGACCGAGGAGCGCGATGGCGCCCAGCTCGCCCTCGACGTCGTCGCCCTCGCGGCACAGCCGGATGGCGTGCCGCAGGGGGTCGATGGCGTCCACCGGCGCGGCCAGCGAGGCCCGCAGCCCGACGCCCAGGGCCACCCCGGCCGTGTCCCGGCCCTCGGGCGGCACGGCGGCCAGCCAGCGGTCGAGCTGGCGCGCGGGCGGGCGCTGAGGACCGATGGCCGTCGCCCGCAGGATCTCCGGCAGCATGTCGGGCAGCCCGCCGTCGACGGCCAGGCTGACTGCCTCCTCGAACCGCTGGCCGGCCACCAGGTGGCCGATGGCGCGGCGGCGCATCTCCTTGCGCTCGTCCGGCGGGAGGGCCAAGGG
>JBKPRV010000444.1:0-7595 GCA_046734715.1 Actinomycetota bacterium
CTTGGTGAGCCAACATCGCGCCATGACGCCGACGTCCCTGCCCCCGGTCGGTCCCGGGGCGCCCACCCGTCCGATCCCGCTGGCGGACCCGGGGGCCGCCACCGCCCGCCTGGCCGCGACCCGGGTCGACGTGAGCGACGCCCTGGTCGAGCGCCTGACCTCCACCGGTGCCGCGGTCACGGTCGAGCCCGCCGCCGTGGCGGAGGCGAGCCGGGACTGGTGGCCGGTGGCCATGAGCTGGGCGACCGAAGGCCAGGTGGCGGGTCTGGGCGCCGCGCTCGTGCGCCCGGGCGACGCCGACCAGGTGGCGGCCGTGCTGGCGTTGTGCCACGAGGCCCGGGTGCCGGTCACGGCCGCGGGCGGGCGCAGCGGCGTGTGCGGGGCGTCGGTGCCGCTGCACGGCGGCGTGGTGCTCGACCTCACCGCCCTGGCCGGCATCGTCGACCTCGACATCAAGTCGCTGGTGCTGAACGTCCTGCCCGGCACGTTCGGCGACGTGCTCGAGCACGAGCTGCGCAGCCGGTACGGCGTCACGCTGGGCCACTGGCCCCAGTCGGTGGCGCTGTCGACGGTGGGCGGCTGGCTGGCGTGCCGATCGGCGGGCCAGCTCTCGGGGCGCTACGGCAAGATCGAGGACATGGTCGAGGGCCTCGACGTGGTCCTGGCCGATGGCCGCCACGTGTCGACCGGAGGCTGGCCCCGGGCCGCGGCGGGCCCCGACCTGACCCAGCTGTTCGTCGGCAGCGAGGGCACGCTCGGCGTCATCACGGGCGCCCGGCTGCGGGTCCATCCCGCTCCCACGCACGAGGGGCAGGAGGCGTGGACGCTGCCGTCGTTCGGCCACGGGCTCGAGGCCATGAGGAGCATCGTCCAGCGGGGCGCCACACCGGCCGTCCTTCGGCTGTACGACGCGGCTGAGGCCGACCGCACCTATCACACCGGCGACCGGGCCCTGCTGCTGGCGCTGGACGAGGGCGACGCCCGCCTGGTGGAGACCACGCTCGCGGTGGTGGCCGAGGAGTCCGAGCGGCCCGGCGTCGAGGGCCGGCGCAGCGACGACGCCCACGTCGGGCACTGGTTGGAGCGGCGCAACGACGTGGCCGCCCTGGAGGCGCTGATCAGCAAGGGCTACACGGTCGACACCATGGAGGTGACCGGGTCGTGGTCCGCGCTGCCGGGCATCTACGAGGCGACGCTGGCCGCGCTCATGGGCGTCGAGGGGACGCTGGCGGCGTCGGCCCACCAGTCGCACAGCTACCCGTCCGGGGGCTGCCTGTACTTCACGTTCGCGGGGCAGGTCGAGCCCGAGCGGCGCGACGCCTACTACCGGGAGCTGTGGGACGCCGGCCAGGGCGCGGTGCTGACCCACGGCGGCGCCCTCAGCCACCACCACGGCGTCGGGCTCAACCGGGCCCGGTTCATGCGCTCGGCCCTCGGTGGCGGGTTCGATGTGCTGGTGGCGGCCAAGCAGGCACTCGATCCCCGGGGCATCCTCAATCCCGGCAAGTTGGGCCTGCCCTCCCCCTGGGGCCCGGTGGGCGGTTGGTGACAGTTCGGCGTCGCGGGCGTCCTGGTCCGGTCCGCATGAGGCAGACTCCTGGCCGATGATCTGGGGGAACCAGTGAGCGGGCCCGTCCTGGTGGTGGACGTGGGCACATCGGGCGTGCGGGCGTCGGTAGTGCGGCCCGACGCCTCGGTCACGGCTGTGCACTACCGCCGCGCCCTGCCGGTGTCGCCCGCGCCGGGCCTGGTCGAGTTCGAGCCCTTGGCCCTCACCGAAGCGGCGCTGGGCGTCGCCCGGGAAGCGCTGGCCGAGGGCGGGCCGGTGGCGGCCGTCGGCATCGCCAATCAGCGGGCGTCGACCATCGTGTGGGACCGGGCCACCGGGGTGCCGGTCGGTCCCGGCCTCGGCTGGCAGGACCTGCGCACCGTGGGCGACTGCCTGGTGTGGCAGGCCGAGGGGTTGCACTTCGCGCCCAACCAATCCGCCACCAAGGCCGCCCACCTGCTCGACCTGGCCGACCCCGAGCGCCGCCGCGACCTGTGCGTGGGCACCGTCGACACCTGGGTGGCGTGGCAGCTGTCCGGGGGCGAGCTGCACGTCACCGACCTGTCGAATGCGGCGGTGACCGGCTTGACGCGGCTCGAGGGCTCCGACTGGGACGACAAGATCCTCGACGCCCTGCGCATCCCCCGCTCCGCGCTGCCGCGGATCGTCGACTCCACCAGCAAGCTGGGGCTGGCCACCGCACTGCCCGGCGCGCCGCCTATCGCGGCGCTGGTCGGCGACCAGCAGGCGTCGCTGGTCGGCCAGGGATGCGTGCGCCCGGGCCTGGCCAAGATCACCTTCGGCACCGGCGGCATGCTCGACGTGTGCGTCGGCCCCGAACGGCCGGGCTTCGCCCGCCGGGGCGACCACGGCACGTTCCCCATCGTGGCGTGGCGGCAAGCGGAGGCGGTCATGTGGGGCGTCGAAGGCGTCATGCTGGCGGCCGGCACCGCGGTCGAATGGCTGCGCGACGACCTCGGCATCATCGACTCGGCCGAGGCGTCCCACGACGTGGCCGCCACCTGCGCGAGCGCGGAGGGCGTCATGTTCGTGCCGGCCCTGCTGGGTCTGGGCACGCCCCGCTGGGACTACGGCGCCCGGGGGACGCTGCTCGGCGTGACCCGGGGCACCGGGCGGCCCCAGCTGGTGCGGGCCGTGCTGGAGGGCGTGGCCCAGCGGGGAGCGGACCTGGTCGAGGCGGCCGAGGCCGACGCCGGGCTGGCGCTCGACCGCCTGCGGGTGGACGGCGGGATGAGCGGCAATCCGACTTTCCTCCAAGCCGTGGCCGACGCCACCCAGCGGCCGATCGAGGTCTCGCCCGAGCGCGAGGCGACCACGCTCGGCGCCGGGTTCCTCGCGGGCATGGCCGTGGGCACCTGGGGCGGCTGGGACGACGTGGCGGCCAAGTGGCGCCCGCGGCTCGTGGTCGACCCGGCCGGTGAGCTGCCCCGCGACCGCTGGCGCGACGCGGTCGAGCGGGCCGTCGGCTGGGAGCCCGACCTCAGCGCCATCAGCTTCTAGCGCCCAGCTCCTGAGGCGGGCTTAGGGGCGCCTTAACGAACCGCCTACGGTCAGCCGCCGTATAGGGGACCTAACAGCGGGCGCGCTGGCGCGCGACGAAGGGATTCGGAATGGCACGTTCACGCAAGACCGTAGGGATCCTGGCCGGTGTCACCGTGCTGGTCCTCGCGATCGTGGGCTTCGGCGCGTGGTGGTTCTTCATCCGCGACGACGCGCCCGAGCGCGCCAACCTCGCCACCGCCCAGGAGACGCTGGACGAGGCGTCCGGCGACTCGGCCGACCCGGCCGCGGTGGACGGCACCTGGAACGTGGACACGTCCGTCGGATCGTTCTCCGACTTCAGCAGCACCTGGGCCGGCTACCGCGTGAGCGAGCAGCTCGCCAGCATCGGGGCCAACACCGCGGTGGGCCGCACCCCTGACGTGACGGGCAGCATGACCGTCGAGGGCAACCAGGTCACCGCGGTGGACGTCGACGTGGACCTGACGACCCTCCACAGCGACAGCGGGCAGCGGGACGCGGCGATACGCGGCCGGGGCCTGCAGTCGGACCAGTTCCCGACCGCCTCGTTCAAGCTCACCGAGCCGCTGACCCTGCCCGACGCGGCCGGCGATTCGATCGCCGCCACCGCCACCGGCGAGCTGACCCTCCACGGCGTGACCCGGCCGGTGACGGTCGAGGTGCAGGCCGATGTGTCGGGGTCGACGGCCGCAGTCGTCGGCCAGGCGCCCATCGTCCTCGGCTACTATGGCATCGAGGCCCCCACCGGTTTCTCGGTGCTGTCGATCGACGAGAACGGAACGTTTGAGTTCCAAATCTTCTACACCAAGGCCTAGTTTTTTGGTGCCATAGCGCGCCGATGGCGCCCGCTCGGCACGGCCGCCATCGACGGGCTTGTGGTTCTATCGATCGACTAACCCGGGCACGTATCCCGGTATTGGGAGATGGCCGAGCCGCTGGGCGCCGGGCAGATCAACTGCTCGTAACGGGTGTCGTTGTCGATGGACCGCTTGAGCCACGAGATCGCGTACTTCGCGAGCGTGGTGTTGGGGCCCTGGCGCGCCGATGGCGGCCGCGGGTGCGGCCGCCATCGCACGGTGCTCGCCGTGAGCGTCAGATCAGGTCAGGACCCAGGGCAGGTCTGGCGGTAACTCGAGATTCCGCTGCCGCCACCGGGGCAGACGAATTGCTCGTAGCGGGTGTCGTCGTCGATGTAGCGCTTGGCCCACGAGATGCCGAAGAGCGAGATGGTCGCGTTCGGCGAGTTCGACGCGTTGTGGCCGGCGCCCGCGAGCTCGAGGTACACCTTCTCGGAGGCGTCCGGGATGCTGTTGTAGAACTGGATCGCGTGGCTCGACGGCGTCGCGATGCCGTCGTTCTGCCCGGCGACGATCATCGTGGGCGTCCGGATCCCCGAGAAGTTCTTGGTCTGATCCCACGGCATGAGCGGGATCGCGGCCTGCATCGCCGTGTTGTTGCGGGCGGCCTCGAGCGTGCCGCCGCCACCCATCGAATGGCCGGACAAGCCGAGCCGGGTGCGGTCCACGCGGGTGCGGACCGAGCTGGTGTTCACCAGGTAGTTCAGCGCGTTCTGCAGCTGGGTGGCCCGGGACGACGGGTTGTCGAACGTCGAGTTCGTGCTGATGTTGATCACCACGAAGCCGTGCGACGCGAGGCGCTGAGCCCACCACCGCAGGGCCGACTGGGTCTCCGTGAACCCGGGTGCGACCGCGATGCCCCCGAAGGTGCCCTGCGACGTGTCGGTCGGGAAGTAGATCGTCGCCGAGCCGAAGCCATTCCCACTACCGACGGTGGCGGACGAGATGGCGAACGGCCCGGTGGTCGACACGCTGCTGGCTGTGGGATTGGGCCCACGCTGGAACGGATTCGTCTGAGCGCCGGCACTCGGAGCCCCGGCGAGAGCGCCGCCGGCCATCGCCAGTACCAGCGTGACGGCAGCAAGAAGACGGCCGCGCTTGCGGCCGCGCATGGTCATCGACACAACTATCCCCCTCGGTTTGTGCCTCATGAGTGACACTTGAGACGTGCATCACGACACGAAGTGACGTCACTCACCGTAAATGACGGTGGGGTAAATAACAACAAGATAAAAGAAGACACGACATGAGCTGATGGGACTTCGGGTAGCCTTGTTTCTGACGGTGAGCCGGCCGGGTGGCCGCGGCGTCACGGGCGCCAGTGCGTGCGCGGCGTCGAGGAAAGTCCGGACTCCACAGGGCACGGGTGCTGGCGAGAGCCAGGACGGGGTGACCTGCCGGTACAGGGCAACAGAGAGCAGACCGCCGATGGCGGGCCCGGGCGACCGGGTTCCGCACAGGCAAGGGTGAAACGGTGCGGCAAGAGCGCACCAGCGTCGGGGGCGACCCCGGCGGCTAGGCAACCCCCACCCGGAGCAAGGCCAAGCGTGGGACGGCTGGCCCGGCCAATGTCCCCAGGTAGGCCGCAAAGATGGATGGCCACCAGGGCGGCCCCGCCAGGGACCGCCTTACAGAATCCGGCTTACAGGCCGGCTCACCGTCACTACCACGTCTGAGCAGGGCATCCGCCGCTACTCCCCCGCCTCGGTCCTCGGCCAGTCCTCAGCGAGCTCGCCCCCCGGGAGCTCGTCGACGGCCTGTCGGGTCCGGTCCTCGTGGTCGGGCCACAGGTGCCCGTACACGTCGAGGGTCTCGACCGCCGCAGCGTGTCCAAGCCGGGCCTGGACGACCTTCACCGACAGGCCCTTGCGGATCAGCACCGAGGCGTAGAAGTGGCGCAGGTCGTGGAACCGCACCTCCGGCGCCCCGGCCTTTGTCGCCGCCGCCTTCATCACCTCGGCCACGCCGAAGCGGCCCGGCTCGCTCGGCGACTTGCGCCGCCCGCCGGCCGGGCCGAACTCATGCAGCGCGTCAAGACACTCGAACACGACTTCGCCGAAGCACCTGCCGATGCACGCGCACGGTGACATGACGTCTGCCCGGGCGGTGATGCGGACACACTGGGTGGGTGGCGTTCACCCCGATGTCACCGTTTGTTCCCCACCCCCTCACTCGTGGCCCTCGTCATACGCCGCCGCGCCGCCCACTCCCGCCGCCTCCTGGCCTTCATGCGACCCTCGCCGGCTGGTGGCGCAGCCGGTACGGGGCCCGGTTGCTCAAGGAGGCCGGAGTCATCGTCGCGCTGCTGCTCCTGTACCGCCTCGGACGCATGCTCGGTCGGCACGAGTCCGCCCGCGCCTTCGACAACGCTCGCGACGTACTCGGACTGGAGAACCGACTCGGCCTCGATACCGAGCTGTCACTGCAGCGAGCCAGCCTCGGCCACCCGAGCCTCATCCTGCTGCTCAACCGCTACTACGCCTCCGTGCACTTCGGGGCGTCGATGGTCTTCCTCGTGCTGGTCTACGTGCGAGGGCCGAAGCTGTGGGCCCACATTCGATTCCTGTTCGTCACCGTGACGGCGGCGGCGCTGATCATCCACCTCCTCTATCCCCTGGCCCCGCCGCGGATGCTCGACGGCTACGTCGACACGATCGCCCGCTATGGACCGGCGATCTATGACGGGCGGTCGGCCGTGGGCAAGATGGCCAACCAGTTCGCCGCCATGCCGTCGCTGCACTTCGGCTGGGCGGTGCTCGTGGCCTACGGCGTCGTGCGCGCGCTCCACACCAGGTGGCGCTGGCTCATCGTGGCCCACCCGGTCATCACGCTGGCGGCCATCGTGATCACCGCCAACCACTACTGGCTCGACGCCCTCGTCGCCCTGGCGCTGATCGGAGCGGCCATGGCCCTCCAGCGCGAGCGCAACCGAAGAGCGCTGGCGATTCCCGGCGACAGTTGTGGCATGGACGTGACATGCCGCTCTGCCGGCAGCGCTCCTGCTCAGGTCAGGCCCGGTCGCTCCTGGTGAATTACCACTACTCCGTGGTTCCACGGTCCTCAGCCAGTCCTCAGGAACCTGCGCCACACCCCGACACATCGAGACGTATCCAGACCCCGATTGCCTGGTCGCCGCTCCGGGCACGAACGTGGGTTCGGCTTTCGCAGCTCGGACGGACGACCGCCACAACCGACGCTCCGCTCACCGGCTCGGCCTCGACGACATGCCGTGCTTTACCGGATCGCATCGAGTCCCGTCATGTCCACAGACCTGGAACGAGCTTACGGGACTCGTCATTATAGCAATGCCCAATGTCGAAGGTCTCGGGATCGACTTCCGCGCTGCCGCGTTTGACGGCGATGACATACTGGTTAACTTCGACGCTCTCGATCACGCCGCCTCGACCACCGACGGCCATGAGAAGCTCGAAACCAAGCAAGGAAAGCGGCTGATAGTCAGGCTTGCACCATCCTATGTGGAGGAGCGCCCAATCCTCGATGACATAGATTCCGCCCGGTCGAACGTACGGGAACAGCGTATTGAAGGACATCCGGCTGGGAATCAGCTCATGCGACGCATCATCGACAACCAGGTCAATCGCCTCACCCTCGAACGCCGTCTCGACAATGCGGCGTACCGCGGCGGC
>JBKPRV010000445.1:0-3789 GCA_046734715.1 Actinomycetota bacterium
GTGCCGGTGCACCGGGTACCACTCGATCCTGGACGCCGTCGAGCTGCTGGCGCAGGGCAAGGACGTGCCGGTCGGCCTGCCGCGGGCGGGCGTCGGGGGGAGCATCCCGAAGTACCAGGCCACCGAGCTGGCGCTTGGGGACAAGCCGTACGTCGACGACATGCGCGTCCCCGGGATGCTGCACGCGGCTCCGGTGCTGTCCGAGCACGCACGGGCCGACATCCTGGCCATCGACACGAGCCGGGCCGAGGCGATCGAGGGCGTGCGGCAGGTGCTCACTGCCGCGGACGTGCCGGGTGAGCTGCGCATCGGGTTGATCCATCGGGACTGGCCCGTGTTCATCCCGGTCGGCGGGCGGACGTCCTACACCGGGGACCTGCTGGCGCTGGTGGTGGCGCACGACCGGGCGACGGCGCGGCGGGCAGCCGAGCTGGTCGAGGTGGAGTACCGGCCGCTGGCCCCGTTCGCCGAGGCGATGGCAGCGCTGGCGAGCACCGAGCCGGCGGTCTGGGAGGTCGGCGACCCGGCCGAGCCGAACGTGCTGTCGCGGTCGATCTACGCGAGGTGTGACACCGAGGCGCAGGACGTGGACGAGGCCCTGGCGGCCAGTGCTCACACGGTGCACGAGGTGTTCCGGACCCAGCGGATCGAGCATGCGTTCCTGGAGCCCGAGTCGACGCTGGCGGTGCCGCGTGACGACGGCACGCTGGAGGTGTTCTCCGGGGGCCAGGGGGTGTGGGACGACCGCCGCCAGATCGCCGATGTGCTGGCCGTCGACGAGGACCGCATCCTCGTGCACCTGGTCGCCAACGGCGGAGCCTTCGGCGGGAAGGAGGACTGCGGCAACCAGACCCAGACCGCGCTCGCGGCCTGGATCCTGAAGCAGCCCGTCAAGTGCACGTTCAGCCGGGACGAGTCGCTGCGGGTCCACCCCAAGCGCCATCCCGTGCGGGCCGAGGTGTGGGCCGGCTGCGACGACCAGGGCAAGGTGACGGCGCTGAAGGCCCGCATCGTGGGCGACTCCGGGCCGTACGCCTCCGTGGGCATGAAGGTCCTCGAGCGGGCCGCCGGGCATGCCAGCGGGCCGTACGCCTGGCCCGTCGTGGACGTCGAGGCCGTGGCCGTGCGCACCAACAACCCGGTGTGCGGGGCGTTCCGGGGCTTCGGGGCCAACCAGGCCCAGTTCGCCACCGAGGGCGTGCTGGACCGGCTGGCCGACACCGCGGGCATCGACCGCTGGGAGATCCGGGCCCGCAACGTCGTCACCCCCGGCTCCACCTGGGGGCCGGGCCAGGTCATGGACGACGGTTGCCTCGGTGCCCGGGACTGCCTCGACGCGGTGAGGCCCCGCTACGACGAGGCCGTGGCCGCGGGCAAGGCCGTCGGGATCGGGCTGGGCCTCAAGAACTCGGGCCTGGGCAACGGGTTCAAGGAGGTCGCCAAGGCCGTCGTCCGCTTCGACGACGACTACGCCACCGGCGGCGGGGTCGAGGTCCGGCACTGCTGGACCGAGATGGGCCAGGGCGTCCACACCGTGGCGCTGCAGGTGGCCGTGGAAGAGCTGCGAGTGGATCCCACCCGGGTGCGGGTGGTGGTGGATACGTCCTATGAGCTGGGTGCCGGCCAGACGACAGGAAGCCGGGGCACGCTCATGGGCGCCGGCTCGGTAGCCGCGGCGTGCAGGGTGGCGTGCGCCGACGGCTGCCGGCCGGGCATCGACTACGAAGGCGAGTACCGGGTCGACTGGACGCAGGCCCTGGGCACGGTCGAGCGCCCCACCATCCACTCCACGTTCGGCTACGCGGCCCAGCTCGTGATCATCGACCGGGAGACCGGCTCGGTGGAGCGGGTGGTGGCGGCCCACGACGTGGGCCGCGCCGTCAACCCGCTGCTGTGCGAGGGCCAGATCGTGGGGTCGGTCCACATGGGCCTCGGTTACGCGCTGACCGAGGACTACCCGACCGACGACCAGGCCCGGCCCACCGCCACCACGCTGCGCCAGCTCGGCATCATCCGGGCCAAGGACATGCCGCCGGTGGACGTGATCCTGGTGGAGCGGCCGCAGCCCCGATCCCCCTACGGGATCAAGGGCGTGGGCGAGATCGGGCTGGTTCCCACCGCGGGCGCGGTGGCCGGGGCACTGCACGACCTCGACGGCGAGTGGCGGGCCACGCTCCCGATGCGCCGCGACGGCACGTGACCGCAGCGTGACGGCGCCATGACTGCCACTACCGGCGGGTTGGTGTGCGCCCACCATCACCTCTACTCGGCTCTCGCCCGCGGCATGCCGCCGCCCCCGGCCACGCCCCGCAGCTTCCCGGAGATCCTGGAGCAGGTCTGGTGGCGGCTCGATCGGGCGCTCGACCTCGACCTGGTGCGCTGGTCGGCCTTGCTCGGGGCGGTGGAAGCGCTGGAGGCGGGCACCACCGCCATCGTCGACCACCACGCCTCCCCTGCCGCCATCGACGGCAGCCTGGACGTGATCGCCGAGGCCTGCGCCGAGGTGGGCGTGCGGGTGGTGTGCGCCTACGAGGTGACGGACCGCCACGGTCCCGCCGGGTCCAAGGCGGCCCTGGCCGAGAACGAGCGCTTCCTGCGGGCCGGCGGCCGGGGGCTGGTGGGCGCGCACGCCTGCTTCACCCTGGCGGACGCCACCCTCGACGCGGTGGCCGGCCTGGCGCACGATCTCGGCGTGGGGGTGCACATCCACGTGGGCGAGGACCGGGTGGACGTGGGCGCGGCCGAGCGGCTGCGACCGGTGGCGGGCGACGACTGGGTCCTGGCCCACTGCGTCCATGCGGAGCCGGACCTGGCCGGGACCATCGCCCACAACCCCCGCTCCAACCTGAACAACGGGGTCGGCTACGCCCGGCCGGCGCGCTGGGCGGCGGCGGGCAACCGGGTGGTGCTGGGCAGCGACGGCATCGGCGCCGCCATGCTGGAGGAGTTCGCCCTGGCCTACGAGGTCCAGCGGGCCGACGACGTGGCGGCCACGCCCGAGGCGGCCTGGGGCTGGCTGCAGGCGGGCGCCGACCTGGTGCCCGAGGTGCGGGAAGACGAGGTCACCTGGTCGGCCGACCGCGCCGACCCCTGGTACCTGGCCTTCACGCCCGGCGTGCGCGCCGAGCGGGTGGTGGTCGATGGCGAGGTGGTGGTCGACGGGGGCGTATGCACCCGGGTCGACGCCGAGCGGATCCGGGCCCGGGCCTGGGAGGAGGCACAGCGCCTGTGGGCGGAGCTGTAGGGCACGACCCCCTGGCGGGGGTACCGATGGCGCTGTATGTGCAGGACGCTCACCCCATCCGGGAGGCCATGGGCTTCGTGCGCCGGGCCGAGGAGCTGGGCTTCTCGGCGGTGTGGCAGGCCGACAGCCGGCTGGTCCGGGAGGCGACGGTGCCGATGGCTGCGTTCGCGGCCACCACCGAGCGGATCGGGGTGGGCTCGGGCGTCATCGACGTGTGGACCCGGAACCCCGCCCGGCTGGCGTCGCTGTTCTCCACGCTGGACGACCTGGCCCCGGGCCGCATCCTGGCGGGCCTGGGGGCGTGGTGGGATCCGCTGGCCAGCAAGGTCGGCATCGCCCGCGAGTCGCCGCTGTCGGTCATGCGCGAGGTGGTCGAGGCCGTGCGGGCCCTGCTGCGCTGCGACGGTCCGGTCACGTTCGCGGGCGACTACGTGCACCTCGACGGGGTCGAGCTCGACTACGTCTACCAGGAGCGGCGGCCCAAGGCCGTGCCGTTGTACATCTGTCTCTTATACACATCTGACGCTGCCGACGATCTCATGATA
>JBKPRV010000446.1:0-2895 GCA_046734715.1 Actinomycetota bacterium
AGATGTGCATGCCCGGCGACAACACCGAGATGACCGTCGAGCTCATCTCCCCCATCGCCATGGACGAAGGCCTCCTCTTCGCCATCCGCGAAGGCGGCCGCACCGTCGGCTCCGGCCGCGTCACCAAGATCCTCAAGTAGGGGTCACCCAGACCCTCGGCTAGGGTCTGTCCAGTTCTTTCGTTCCTTGAAAAGTGAGTGTGATGGCTGAGAAGCAGAAGATCCGCATCCGCCTGAAGGCGTACGACCACGAGGTCATCGACCAGTCGACGCGCAAGATCGTCGAGACCGTGCTGCGCACGCAGGCCACGGTGCGCGGGCCCATCCCGTTGCCCACGGAGAAGCACCGCTTCACGGTCATCCGCTCACCGCACAAGGACAAGGACTCGCGCGAGCACTTCGAGATGCGCATCCACAAGCGCCTGCTCGACATCCTGGAGCCCTCGCCCAAGACCGTCGATTCCCTACAGCGCATCGAGCTGCCCGCGGGCGTCGACATCGAGATCAAGATCCAGCAGGCCTAACCCCCTGCGCACAACCGCCCGGCATCGATCACGATGCCGGGCGGTTGACGCGTACCAGCCTCGGGTCAGGGAGCAGGCGGCGGGATCGGGACGATGCGCGTGAGCGGCGGGACCGCGATGCCGGCGGGCTCGGCGGCGCCGAACGCCGCGACCAGAGCGTCGATGTCCTGGGCTCCTCCGAGGGCGCTCGTGCCCTCGTTGAAGACCGTGAACCCGTCGCCCCCCGTGGCCAGGAAGTTGTTCATCGTGACCCGGAACGAGTCAGTGGGGGCGATCTCGACCCCGTCGAGGAACATCCGCCCGATCCGGGACGCACACGTGGTTCCCGCCGGGTCCTGCTCGTAGCTGAACGTGACCGACACCTGCAGGATCCGCTTCGTGGACTGGCCTCCGCATCCGGGGAACTGCTGCTCCAGCAGCCTGCGCAGCATGTCTCCCGTCATCGTCTTGGTCACGAGGCTGTTGCCGAACGGCTGGACGCTGAACGCCTCGCCGTAGGTGACCTCGCCGACGGCCTCTCCTCCGGACGAGACGTCCGTGGTCCTCATGTCCTGCCTGATGCCTCCCGGGTTCATGAACGCCAGCCGGGCGCCGCCGAGGTTCGCCGGCTGCGTGGCTACCAGCTGGGCGTCGGCGATGACGTCACCCAGCGTCGACTCGCCCTGAAGCGTGCCCGTGCGGGTCAGGTCGCCCTGGATCCGCCCGATGACCTGGTTGGCCAGCGGCGCCGACGCCGTGACGTACTGGGCGACCACGGCCGCCACCTGCGGGTCCTCCCTGGACGGGTCCGGGATCCGGGTCACCCCGGGGCCCGGGGTGTTGAGCGCGTTGGCGACGACCGTGTTGGTCGCTTCTGCCTGGACCAGCTCGCCCGACTTGTCCTCCACGGTGAGCGTGATGTCGCTCAGGACCCGGCCGAACGACGACGCGCTGGTGATCAGGCGAGTCACTCCGCCGGCCGTGATCGTGCACCGGTACTCGGCATGGGTGTGCGCCGAGACGATCACCTTGATCGACGGGTCGAGTCGGCTGGCGATGTCTGCGATGGCGCTGCCGGCCAGGTTGCCGGCGCACCCGTTGAGCGCCGCCGTGGTCTGGAAGCCGCCCTCGTGGATCACGAGGACCGAGGTGTCCACGCCCTGCTTCTGCAGTGTGGCCACCGCTCGGTTGGCGGCATCGGCCTCGTCCTGGAACGTCAGGCCGGCGACCCCCGTGGGTGTCACGATCGTCGGGGTCGCCTCCAGCACCTCCCCGATGAACCCGACCTCGAAGTGCCGGCCGGTGTCGGCGCGGAACCGCTTGGTGGCGAACGCCGGCAGCAGCGTCTTGCCGGTGGCGTCGACGACAACGTTGGCCGACAGGTACTGGAAGTCGGCCCCGGGGAAGACGTTCGTGGTGGAACCGTCGGGTAGGGCGTAGGGCGCCGCGGTGCAGCCGGCCGGGTTGCAGCCGCCGTTCTGGATGCGGAGCAGCTCGGCGCGGCCCTTGTCGAACTCATGGTTGCCGACCGACGCGAAGTCGACGTTCATGAGGTTGCTGGCGATCGTGATCGGCTCCTCGAAGAAGAGCCCGTTGGCCAGGGGGCTGGCGCCGATGTTGTCGCCCGCGAACAGGGTCACCTGCTGGTCGCCGTAGAGCGCCTGGCGGTCCTTGACGGCCTTGGCCAGGTAGGCGGCGCCCCCGGCGAACTGGCCGTAGATGTTGTTGCCGGCCGCCTCGAGGCTGCCGTGCAGGTCGTTGAACGCGAGCAGGTGGACGTCGGTGGTCTCGGTATGGGGCTTGGCTTCCCGGCCGAAGTTGACCACCACCCGGTCGGACAACGACCGCGCCCCCGAGATCGTGACCGCCCCGGCCTCGTTCCCATCGGAGCGGGCCAGCGGCGCCGTCAGCACCACCCCCACCGCCAGCGCGGCCACCGCGACCTGCGTCGTCCACGTCCTACGCCAGCGTCGCACCCTGATGTCCGCCATCGCGGCCCTCCTCCGGATCGTGCCTGCGAGCGTCAGTAGCCTGCCTCATCTCCGCCGCCGATGCGTGACCGATGGGTGAACGACCGGCGGGCGGCGGGCGAAGACCCATGGTCACCTCGGCCGCGGGTGGCCTCCTGGCTACGCTCGCCGCCCATGGTCCGCTCCGTGGCCGATGAGCCGACGCCGACGGTGACGACGCCGGGGCCGTCGGCTGCGCCCGGGGCCACGGGCCGTCCCGGCCGCCGCGGTGACCTCGGGATCACCGTGGTGGCCGGGGTCGTGCTCCTCGCCGCGCTCGCCCGCCCGGTGCTCCAGGACCTGCTCGACCGGGACGCCGTCGCCAACTGGGCGACCGTGTTCGTGGCCATCACCATCCAGGCCATGCCCTTCCTGGTGCTGGGG
>JBKPRV010000447.1:0-10184 GCA_046734715.1 Actinomycetota bacterium
CGCTCGGCCGGGTCTGTGCGGGGCCACGGCCCCTCGTCGACGGCGGCGCGGGCGGCGTGGACGGCACGGTCGGCGTCGGCCGCGGTGGCCAGGGGCACCTCGCCCACCACCTCCTCGGTGGACGGCGACACCACCGGGAAGGTCCCGCCTCCCTCGGGGGCCACCCAGCGCCCGCCGACGTAGAGCTCCCGCCTGTGCATCAACCGGTCGTCCACGCCGCTCCTGGCTACCATACTGAGCGAACGCTCGCTAAATTGCCGCGGTGGACCTGCTGCTGCGACAAGCCTCGTTGATCGACGGTACGGGCGATCCGGCCCGCAGGGCGGACGTCGCGGTGACGGGGGACCGCATCTCCGCCGTCGGGCCTCCGGGCGAGGTGGCGCCGCCGTCGCCCGGGGCCGAGGTGGTCGACCTCGACGGCCTGGCCCTGGCCCCCGGGTTCATCGACATCCACACCCACTACGACGCCCAGGTGCTGTGGGACCCCGACCTCACCCCGTCGAGCTGGCACGGGGTGACCAGCGTGGTCATGGGCAACTGCGGGTTCGGCGTCGCCCCCACCCGGCCCGAGCACCGCGACACGATCGTGCGCACGCTGGAGAACGTCGAGGGCATGTCGACCGAGGCGTTGAACGCCGGGATCGACTGGTGCTTCGAGACGTTCCCGGAGTACCTGGCCACCCTGGCGTCGCGGCCCATGCGGCTCAACGCCGGGGCCTTCGTCGGCCACACCCCGCTGCGGCTGTTCGTGCTGGGCGGCGAGGAGCGTCCCGCCACCGGCGACGAGATCGAGGCCATGTGCCGCATCGTGCGCGAGGCGGTGGAGGCCGGCGCGCTCGGGTTCTCCACCTCGCGCCAACCGGCCCACCAGGGCGCGTTCGGACGCCCTGTCCCCAGCCGGTTCGCCGAGACCGACGAGGTCTACGCCCTGGCCGGCGTGCTCGGCGAGCTGGGCCGGGGCATCGTGCAGGTGTCGATCGGGCCCGGGCTGTTCGTCGACCAGTTCTCCGAGCTGGCCGTGGCCCACGGCGTGCCGGTCACCTGGACCGCGCTGGTGGCGCGGGCCGACAAGCCCGGCGCGGCGCTGCGCACCGTCGAGCGGGGCGCGGCCCTGCCGGGCGAGGTCTATCCGCAGATCGCGTGCCGGCCGATCGTCATGCAGATCACCATGACCGACCCGGTGCCCCTCGCGGAGATCGACGTCTGGAAGGAGGTGCTGGCCCGCCCCCGCGGCGAGCGCGCCGCGCTCTACGAGGACACCGCCTGGCGCGACCGGGCCCGGGCCGCCACCCTCGACGCCTGGAGCCACCGCTGGCCCCAGACCAGCGTCGAGGAGACCGGGGCCCACGCCGGTGCCGTGGGCATCCCGCTCGACCGGCTGGCCGTCGAGCGGGGCACCACGCCCTTCGACCTCATGCTCGACCTGGCGCTCAGCGACGGGATGGCCACCCGCTACCGCATCGTCCTCGACAACGACGGCGACGACGAGATCGCCGACCTGCTGGCCGACCCGCGCACTCTCCTCGGGCTGTCCGATGCCGGGGCCCACGCCAGCCAGCTGTGCGACGCCTGCTTCTCGACCCACCTGCTCGGCCACTGGGTGCGGGAGCGCCAAGCGCTGCCGCTGGAGGAGGCGGTGTGGCGCCTGACCGGGCATCCCCACCGGGCTTTCCGCCTCCCCGGGCGCGGGCTCGTGCGGGAGGGGTACGTCGCCGACCTCGTCGCCTTCGATCCCGACCGCGTCGGCTGCACGCCGGTGGAACGGGTGGCCGACCAGCCGGGCGGCGCCGACCGCCTGGTCGTCCGCAGCACCGGTGTGGAGCACGTCTGGGTCAACGGTGTCGCCACCCGCCGGGCCGGGGAGGACGTCCCCGAGGCCGCCCCCGGTCGCCTGTTGCGCCGCTAGCGGGGGGCCGAGGCCCGGGCTGGCGCCTCGAGCTGGTACAGCTCGGTGGCGGTGTGCTGGAGCACCTTGCCCACCACCTCGTCGGGCAGCCCGCCGAGCGATCGCTCGATCACCTCGCGGGGGCTGGGCGACTCCGACGCCGGCCCCGGCGAGAGGCTGGTGGCGTGGGGGAAGTCGGTCTCGAACATGAGGTTGTCGGCCAGCTTGTCCATGACCGCCCGCACCGAGTCCCGCTCGAACCAGTACATGCCGTACACCTGGCGGTAGAGGTACTCGCTCGGCAGCAGCCGGTCGGGGTAGTCCTTGTGCGCGCCCACGTTCAGCCACTGCCAGTCCATGCTCTCGGCCAGGAACGGCAGCCAGCCGGCGCCGTTCTCGACCGACACGAACTTGAGGCCCGGGTAGCGGTGGCACACGCCGCTCAGCACCACCTCGGCGATGTTCTGCGCGTTGCCGAGCAGCACCAGTGAGCTCTCGCGGGTGAAGTCCAGCTTCTTGGACTGGTCGACCGCACCCTTGAGGTCGTCGGGGCTGCTGAGGAACCCGACGTGGAAGTTCATGCTCAGGCCCATCTCCTGGGCCTGGCTCAGCAGCGGCTCCCAGTGGTCGTCCACCAGCCGGGGCAGGCCGACCTTGTCGTAGCGGGCGGCGAACAGGACGCCCTTGTGCCCCAGGCCGTAGGCGCGGACCATCTCGCCCACCGACGCCTCGATGTCCCAGAACGGCAACATCATCATGGGGATCAGCCGGCGGCGGTCGGCCGAGCACCACTCGACCAGCCAGTCGTTGTAGGCCCGCACGCACTCGGTGGCCAGCTCGGCCGGCATGTTGTTGAGGAACACGTGGCTGTGGAACCCGAGGATGTTGGGGTACAGCACCTGGTAGTGCACGCCCACGTCGTCCATGTAGTCGAGCCGTGCCTTGGCGTCGACGGCGGGCAGGAAGGCGTCGGCCAGCCGCCGCGGATGCAACGGCGGGTACTCGGGCCAGCGGGCCTGGGCGAAGGCACCCACGCCGTAGAGCTTCTGGTCGCCGATGTACCAGTAGTCCTCCTGGCGGCGCTCGTGGAACCGCACGTGCGGCACCAGGTCACCCCAACGCGACGACACGCGCGACGTCCACAGGTCGGCCGGCTCGATGATGTGCGAGTCCACGTCGGCCACCGCGTAGCGCTCGCACAGGGGAACGCCTGCGTCGTGGTAGGCCATGCGTGCTCCTTGGAACGTGCTCGGATCGCTCACGTGGTCTCGTGGTGCGGTGCTGTTTTGCCTGGGGGCTTCGCTGTCGAGCTGTGGCCCGGCCGCCAAATCGCGGACTCTTGGGCTGCGGGTCACGCCCCATCGCTCAGCCCAAGGGGCAAAAGCGAGTGTTCGCTCACTTACTATAGCCCCGCGGGCCCGAGCGTCCGCAACGGCGGGGTCGTGGGCCACGGGACGGCGCGGTTGGCGAGGAGCAGGGCCTCGGGTAGCTCGACGGTGGCGGTGACGCCGAACCCGCGCGCGCTGTGCAGCCGGACGGTGATGCCGTGGCGAGCCGCCAGGTTCCCGGCCACGTAGTGCCCGAGGTACTTGGACGGGGCGATGGTGAACGACTCGGCCCCGGCGAGGCGCCGGTTGGCGGCGTCGATCTCCTCCTGGGGCATGCCGAGCCCGGAGTCGACCACCGCGACGGCGTACCCGCCGTGCCGCGGCGCCCCGTGCACCTCGACCGAGCGGTCCGGCGGCGAGAACACCAACGCGTTCTCGATCAGCTCGGCCAGCAGGTGGGCCAGGTCGGCCGCGGCCGAGCCGGCGATGGTGGCGGTGCTGTCCACGTGGAGCACGACCCGCTGGAAGTCCTCGACCTCGCCGACCGCGGCGCGCACGACGTCGGAGACCCGCAGCGGCTCGGTCCAGCGCCGGGGCGGGTCGATGCCCGCCAGCACCAGCAGCGACTCGGCGTTGCGGCGCATGCGGGTGGCCAGGTGGTCGAGCTTGAACAGGTTGGCCAGGACGTCGGGGTCGGTCTCGTTGGTCTCCAGCTCGGTGATGAAGTCGAGCTGGCGGCCCAGCAGGTTCTGGTTGCGCCGGCCCAGGTTCACGAAGCTGTCGGCGATGTTGCGGCGCAGGACCGCCTGCTCGATGGCCAGGTGGAGCGCCGAGTCCTGCACCGTGTTGAGCGCCGCGGCCACGTCCGCCACTTCGTCACGGGTCACGACCTCCACCGGCGCCACCTCGGGAACGTGGACGTCCTCGCCGAAGGGGGTCTCCAGGATGTGGGCCACCGCCCGCGGCAGGCGCCGCTCGGCCATGTCCTTGGCCTGGACGGTCAGCGAGCGGAGCGGCCGGGTGATCGACAGCGACACCAGGACCGTCAGGGCCACCGCCGTGCCGAAGGTCAGCACCATCAGCACGCCGAGCCGCTTCTCTCGGCTCGCGGCCGTGTCGTTCAGCGCGTCGGCGCGCTCCTGCAGCGCGGCCGCGACCTCGTCGCGGTAGCCGACGTACGCGAGCTCGTCGTTCTCGCCCGTCACGTCGAGGCCCGCCAGCAGCGTGGGGACGTCGATCTGCCCGGTGGCGACCGCCTGGGCCGACTGCTCGTCGAGGGTCTGGGTGAAGTCCACCGGGAACTGCTCGCGGGCGATGTCGGCGAAGCTGCCCCGGGGCGCCCGCAGCTGGTCGGACTGGCGCTGGAAGGCATTGTGGAGCTTGGCGACGTCGGCGATCTCGTTCGGGAGGTTGAAGCCGGGCTCGTCGCCCTCGGCGGTCGGCACCGTGGCCGGGAACACCAGGGCGTTGGCCAGCTGGGGGACGGTCTCGAGCTGGCGGGTGAGGGTCTCGGTCAGGCGGGCGGCCTGGCGCAGCTCCGGGTCGTCCATCGCCACCGAGATGCGGGACATGCCCCCCATGAAGGGCTCGATCAGCGCGGTGTACTGGTCGAACACGTCGGTGCTCGTGCCGATGTTCTCCAGGCTCAGCTGGGTGCCGGTGATGTCGGTGTCGATCTGCTGGCGCAGCGCCTGGCGGCCGGCGAGGCTGTCGAGCGCGGTGGAGTAGGCGGCCCGGGCGGCCTCGCCCCGGCGGTCCAGCTCCTTCTCGAACTGCGCGAGCGCGTCGTCGGTGTCGGCTCGCGTGGCCTCGAAGCCGACCTTCTCGAGCTGCAGCTGGTCCTGCACCCCGACCAGGTAGGCGGTGGCCCAGTTGCGCTCGTTCTGCAGGGCGGTGATGAGGCCGTTGGGGCCGATGGTGGCGGCGGCCAGGTTGGTCTGGTCGCGCACTTCGGAGGCGTTGTTGGCGAGGCTGGCCACCTCGATCACGGTCACGACGCCCATGGCCAGCAGCGGGACGGCGAGGGCCAGGGCGAGTTTCAGGCGGATGGGCAGGCGCATCTACGGCTCCGGAACGGCGCGCAGGTGCGTCGCCATCATGAGGGGCGTCACGCTCAGCACGCCCGAGTCGACGGGCAGGGTGACGCCGGTGATCCAGCGGGCTTCGTCGCTGGCGAGGAAGGTGGCGGCCCAGGCGACGTCCCAGCCGGTGCCGGGAGTGCCGAGCAGGCCCGCTTCGCTGCGCAGCGTGTTCATGTAGTCGGTCCGGGGCCCCTGGCCCGACACCGACAGCACCATGGGCGTGGTGATGTGGCCCGGTGCGACGGCGTTGACCCGGATCCCCTGGCGGCCGTGCGAGTACGCCATGTCGACCGTCATGGCGCTCAGGCCGCCCTTGGCGGCCGAGTAGGCCACCGTCCCGTCGCCCCGCAGGGCCGAGATCGACGAGATGTTCACGATGGCCCCGCCGCCCTGGGCGGCCATGGGCGGGACCGAGAACTTGCAGGCCAGGAAGGCGGTGCGCAGGTTGACGGCGAAGGCCCGGTCCCAGGCCTCCTCGCTGGTGTCGACCACCGTGCCCACCGATGCCAGCCCGATGTTGTTGACCAGGATGTCGAGCCGCCCGTACGCGTCGAGCGCGGCCTGCACCATCGCCTCGCAGTCGGCCGCCCGGGTGGCGTCGGCTGCGAACACCAGGGCCTCACCGCCCTCGGCCTCGATCATGTGGCGCGTGTCCTCGGCCCGCTCGGCGTGCAGGTCGACCAGCACGACCTGCGCGCCTTCACGGGCCAGGACGACGGCGGTGGCCTTCCCGGTGCCCACTCCGGGCCCGGGCGTCGAGCCGGCGCCGGTGACGATCGCCACCTTGCCCTCGACGCGGCCGGCACGTTCCCCCATTGGCGATGTTCCCCTTCCCTGTCTTCCTCGGCTGGTACCGCTAGTACCGGGTCAGCAGTGCCGCGCCGGCCTCGATGCCGCCCACATTCGTGATCGCCACCACCTCCGCCCCGGGGACCTGGCGATCGCCGGCCTCGCCCCGGAGCTGGCGCACCGCCTCCGCGGTGTGGCCGAAGCCGGCGTGCAACCGGCCCCCCGACAGCTGGCCGCCCCAGGTGTTGAGCGGGAGCTGGCCGTCGAGCCCGATGCGCTTGCCGCCGTCCACGAACCCGCCCGCCTCGCCGGTGCCGCAGAACCCCATGGCCTCCAGCCACCACACGGCCTCGATGGAGAAGCCGTCGTAGAGCTGGGCGGCGTCGACGTCCGCGGGCCGCAGATCGGTGCGCGCCCACAGCGCCGCCGCGGTGGCGTAGCCCACCCGGCTCATGTCCTCCCATTGGTCCCACGCCGGCCGGCCGTCGATCACGCCGGCCATGGCCTCGATGCGCACCGGCGCCCGCAGGTCGGGCGCGGTCTCGGCCGCCGACACCACGACGGCCGTGGCCCCGTCGACGGGGACGTCGCAGTCGAAGAGGCAGAGTGGCCACGAGATCATGCGGGCGGCCAGGTACTCGTCCACGGTGAGCGGCGTGCGGTAGACGGCGTCGGGGTTGAGCGCGGCGTGGGCCCGCTGGGTCACGGGGATCCACGCCAGCTGCTCGCGGGTGAGGCCGTAGTCGTGCATGTAGCGGGTGGCGAACGGCGCGACCTGGGTGACGGGCGAGAGCATGCCCACCGGGAGCAGCCAGGCCAGGGGGCCTTCAGCCTCGGGGTGGATCGACCCGTAGGCGGGCCGGCCGCCGGCCTGGCGGGCGGCGCTGCCCTCCTTGACCGTGCGCCACACCACCGCGTGCCGGGCCTGACCGGTGGCGACGGCCTGGGCGGCGCCGTAGAACGGCAGGCTCAAGCCCTCCACCTGGCCCTGCCGCCAGGTGGTGGTGACCCGCAGGGCGTCCTGGACCTCGTACAGGTCCCCGTTGGCGTAGCCCGGCAGGTTGGCCTTGCCGCCTCCAGGGAACATGGCCAGGCCGTCGATGTCGTCGACGGTGAGGCCGGCGTCGTCCACCGCGGCGAGGATGGCGTCGAGCGTGAGCTGGAAGCCGGAGCGGTCGACCTGGCGGCCGATGGCCGACTGGCCCATTCCCGAGATGACCGCGCGTCGCTCGAGCAGCTCCGTCCCCGTCACCCCGCGTCGTCCCCGGCCGCGAGGCTGGTGCCGCCCGGCGTCGGCACGGTGAAGCTGGGGATGGCGAAGCCGCCGGGGCCGGGCTCGAACCCGACCTCGACCTCGGTGCCGATGGCGACGTCCCCGGGCCGGCAGCCGCGCAGCCGCCCGGCCACTCGCACGCCGGGATGGGCCGGGAACTCCACCAGCACGACCGCGTAGGGCACCTCCAGGTCGGGGAGCCAGCGCTGGTGGTTCACCGTGTAGCTGTAGACGACACCACGCCCGGTGACCTCGACGGGAGCCACCTCCCGGCTGCGGCACGCACGGCACATCCCGCGCGGCGGGAAGGTGTCGGCCCCGCAGGGCGCGCAGCGGTCGACCACGAGCCGGCCGTGGCGAGCCGCCTCCCAGAACGCCGCGGTCTCGTCCGTGACGGAAGGAGGGATGCCGGTTGTCGCGTCGCTGTCTACCCGCACTGGCCCTGCCCGGCCTCCCCATCGGCGAGTGTCACTCTCAGTGCACGAGAATGTAGGTTCCCGTCAGGCGCCTTGCCAAGCGGCCGGACTTAGTGAGTGAACAGTTGCTATCTTCAGGACCTGTGCCCGGCGATTCCATCAGCTTCGGCGCCGCTGCGCTCCCCGAGCCCGAGCGGGACTGGCTGGCCGCCGCCGAGCGCCTGCCCATCGGGTCGCTCTGGCAGGGCGGCCATGTCCTGCCCCGGCAGCCGACCGGTGAGGCCATCACCCGGCTCGCCCTGCTCACCGCCTGGACCGAGCGGGTGCGGGTGGGCACCGCCATCCTGCTGCTGCCGCTGTACCACCCGGTGCTGGTGGCCAAGCAGGTGGCCGATCTCGACGCCTGGACCGGCGGACGGGTGACGCTGGGTGTGGGCGTGGGCGGCGAGTTCCCCCACGAGTTCGAGGCGCTGGGCGTTCCGGTGGCCGAGCGCGGGCCCCGCACGGACGAGGCCATGGGCGTTCTGCGGGCACTGTGGTCCGGCGATCCCGTAACCCACCACGGCCGGTTCTTCCACCTCGACGACGTCACGCTGGTCCCGGTCACGGCCTCCGGACCCGGCGGGCGAGCCGGCGGACCGCCATTGGTGGTCTCGGGGCGCAAGCCGCCGGCCATGCGGCGGGCGGCCCGCCTGGGCGACGGCTGGATGCCGTACCTGGTGTCGGCCGGCGCCTACGGCCGCTCGGTGCAGGCCATCCGGGCCGAGGCCGAGCGTGCCGGCCGGGACCTGGCCGGCTTCGAGTGGCTGCTGTTCCTGTATTGCTCCATCCGCCAGGACGGCGACCGGGCACGAGAGGAAGTCGCCCGCTTCCTGGGCCGGGCCTACGGCGACAAGCCCTCGGCCCAGCTGGCACGCATCGCTCCCGCGGGTACGCCTGAGGAGGTGGCGGCGCACATCCAGGCCTATGTCGACGCGGGCGCCCGGCACATCGTCATCGCCCCGGCCGCGCCGAGCGACACGCTGGAGGTGGTGACGCTGGCCGCCCAGGATGTGCTGCCCCGGCTGAGGTTGCCCGCATCGGCGGAGGTAGGGCCGTGAGCGGGCCGTGCCGCGGGGTGAAGGTGGTCGAGGTGGCCGTGGGGGTCAGCGACCTCGGCCTCGGCCTGGCCGGCGGCGTCCCCGGCATGATCCTCGCCGACCTGGGCGCGACCGTGACTCGTGTGGTCGGCGGCACCGCCCCGCCCATCGACGAGCACCTGTCCTGGGGCCGGGCCTGGCACCGGGACAAGCGGATCGTCGCCACCGACGACGCCGGCGAGATCCGCGCCCTGCTGGGCGAGGCCGACGTGGCCTTCGTGTACGGGCCCGAGGCCCTGGTGGAGGGCCGGGGACTGGGCTGGCGTGACCTGCGGGCGACGAGCCCGGTGCTGGTCTACGCCCGCTGCCGCCCCAGCCGCACCGCCGCGGGCACGGTCGAGGACTACGGGCTGCTGGTGGAGGCGCGCTCGGGGTTCTGCACCCAGCTGGCGGGCCACCGGCCCGGTCCCATCTTCGTGGACGTGCGCGCGCCCGGGGCGGGCACTGCGCTCCTCATGACCACCGCGGCCCTCGCCCTGTTGCGGCGCCGGGCCCTCACCGGAGAGGGCGGGTGGGCGGAGACGTCGCTCTACGACGGCATGCTCGCCACCCTCGGCTGCATGATCGGCCGGTCGGAGCGGGCCGCGCCCGAGATCGAGGGCTACTGGGAGAAGGGCTCGACCTTCCCCGCCTTCCTCTACCGCTGCGCCGACGGCGAGCTGCTGCAGATCTGGTTCGGCGGCAAGGGCATGTACCCGGCGCTGCTCGAGGTCCTGGGGGACGAGCCCAGCCCGGAGGGCTACTACACCGACCAGGCCACCGGCGCCCTCGGCCGGCGGGCGGCGAACTGGGCGACGATCTTCGCCACCCGGCCCCGCGACGCCTGGATCGAGCGCCTGCGGGCGGCGGGCATCGCCGCCGAGCCGGTGTTCGGGCCGGGCGACGCGCTGGCCGATCCGCACGTGGCGGAGGTCGGCCTCGCCCTGCCGCGCTCGGAGCGGGGGCACGACGACACCGTGCTCGCGACCCCCATCTCGGTCCTGCCCGTGGCCGGCGACCCGGCGCCGCCGCCGGCGCTCACGGACGGCGCGGGGTTGCTGGAGGGCCTGCGGGTGGTGGACTTCTCGGCCTTCGTGGCCGGCCCGCTGGCCGCCGAGGTCCTCGCCGACCTGGGCGCCGAAGTCATCAAGGTCGAGCCGCCCGCGGGCGAGGCCATGCGGGGGGCGGCCTACGCCCTCGCCGCCTGCCAGCGGGGCAAGCGCAGCCTGGCCATGGACATCGGTGCGGCCGACGCCCGGCCCGTGGTGGAGTGCCTGCTGGCCTGGGCCGACGT
>JBKPRV010000448.1:0-5271 GCA_046734715.1 Actinomycetota bacterium
GAAGCGTCACGCCCTCGCCGGCACCAAGGGACGGGTGCAAGCCCTGACCGAGCGTGAGCGCCACGGGGTCGACGAGTGACCCATCGGGGCTGATCCGGCGACCCAGCAACGGGTCATCGTCGTTCACGGGCCCGGTGGGACTGGCCCAGGCCACGATGTGGTTCGTACCGTCGAAGGTGACTGTCGGCGCGCTGCCTCGAGCGGTGGAGATGTCGAAGCCCGACGCGTCGAGCACGACGGCGCCGGGTGTGACGCGGGCACCGCGCACGCGGCCGGTGATGCTCACCGGGTCTGTGGTCCAGACCGCCAGGAAGTTCGTGCCATCGAAGCCGACAGCAGGTGACTCTTCCGAGGCTGCTTGGCTCGTGATGGGGAACGCCTCACCAACCGCGGTGCCCGCGGGGCTGATGCGGCGAGCTAACACGTTGTACTGGAACGGCGGGAACAGGATCGCCTGCTGCCACACCACGAGGTGGTTGGTTCCATCGAAGGCGACGTCAGGACGATGCGGTTCTAACCCAGCACTTACCGGGCCGATCTCGATGGAGTCGAGAACGACACCAGACGGTGATACACGCGCGCCCTGTGTCTGGAACGCTCTCGGCGGCGGGGCGCCGCAGTTCGCGACACAGGTTTCCCAGGCCACGAGCGAGCTTCCCCCGCCCGTGCTGATCGCCGGTGCACTGGTTTGCCCACCACCTCCGATGATGAAGGGCGCGAGATCGACCAGGACGCCGTCCGGGCTGACACGCGCGCCGTAGATCGAGCCGCCGCCGTTCCACACGACGAGGAAGTTGGTTCCGTCGAAGGCGACGTCGGGTGCAGGCTCGCCGGGGTAGTTGTGCGCGATCGAGATGCCGGTGCCATCGAGCACCGAGCCGTCAGGGGTGATGCGCGCGGCGTAGATGTCGTAGCTGAACGGGTCTTGCGGTGTCGGGTTCCGGAGATCCGCCCACACCGCCAAGAAGTTGGTGCCATCGAACGCCACTGCTGGGTTGCGCTGCGGGTGACCACCGGGGCCGTAGACCGGGTCCGAGACCGCGACCAGACAGCCGCTGGCAAGCAACGAACCCAGAGCCAGGGCGACAACTGCGATCCGGCGCCTGCGAGCCATGACTGCCTCCCCCACTAGGCACCCGATTTTCTACCAGCCTCGTTCCGCGATGTCGTTCGGGCGCGGCCCGGAACGGGAAGGCCATCGAGCGAACGTTCGACTGGTACGCCCAGGACAAGCAGGGCAACGTCTGGTACATGGGCGAGGACTCGCTCGAGCTGAAGCACGGCAAGCTGGTTCGTGCGAGCGACTCTTGGGAGTCGGGTGTCAAGGGCGCACTGCCCGGGATCATCATGCCCGGCGACCCCCAGCCGGGCGCCGTCTACCGGCAGGAGTACTACCCGGCGGGTGGGGCTCTCGACCAGGCACGAGTCATTCGAACCGACGCGAGCGCGAGGGTTCTCGCCGGCGCCTTCAAGCCGGTGCTCGCCACCGAGGAGTTCAGCCCGGTGGAGCCACAGTTCGAGAAGAAGTACTACGCCGCCGGGGTGGGAGAGGTCGAGGAGAAGGTGGTCGCAGGAGGCCACGAGCGCTTCGACCTGGTCAGCGTGACGAAGTAACTCGAGCAGAGCCGGAGAGCGACCCGCACGATCGGGCAATAAACGAGGCAGCTTCGCCCGCTCGGCGGTGTGCGGCGACCGACGCCGAGATCGAGGACGTCGTTGACCGGCAGCGCGCCCGCGACCGAAACCGCGGCACACCACTAGGACGCGGTAGCTGCGGCGGGGGTGCGGAGGGGCCGGCCGGCGATCAGGTACGCCGCGAGGCTCACGATGGCTACGGCTTCGACGGCCAGGGAGATGACGATGGCTGGCCGATAGCCGTGTTCGTGGAACCCGAACAAGGTGCCGTTCTCGCTGATGGCGAGACCGATGATCGTGGCGGCGGCGAACACGATCCCGGCGATCGCCGCAAGGCGGTGCACCTCGGGCCCGCGGTGCTGGAGCGGAGCGAGCAAGGCGAGGCCCAGCGCCACACCGAGGACGAAGTTGACGAGGAACAGCGGCCCGATCACCGGGATGACGCGGTAGTAGACGGCGAAGTACTGCTGCAGGTGCACCGCGCCCGTGGCGATGAGAGACAGCGCACCGACGTAACGGGCGACGGTCACTGCTCCGGAGTCGCTGCGGGTCGTCGCAAGCTCAGGACGCATCGCTTCCACCTTCCTCCTCGGCCTCCACCTTCTGCCCGGACGGGTGGAGCGTGTACCAATGCGCGCCGAACTGGTCCTTCTCCTGGCCGTTGGTGTCCTTGGGGTCGGTGTCGCCCTGGTAGTAGTACAAGGGGTGGCCGGCATAGACGACCTGCATCAGCCCGTCCCCCCGCTTGAGCAGGGTCACCTTGGAGCTGTCGAGGGGTGGCTCGACCACCGGGCCCCTGCTGGTCGTGAGCGGCGGCCAGACGCTCGCGCAGGCGTCATGGCAGTAGGACTCGTCCGGCTCGTCCTTCTCGAACAGGTACGCGGTGTGGCCTTCGTCGTCGACGACGACCTGGCCCAGCGACCCCCTCTCGGCCCCCTTCAGCTCCTCTCGGCCCGGATGGAGCTCGTTGGCGGCCGCTTGGCAGCCCGTCGCCAGGACCGCCAGGGCCGCGACAGCGGCAAACAGTCTTGTCAATGTGGTCCTCCTCGACTCGACGGGAACCTCCCGGACTAGGTACCCCTACCGAGCCGCCCGCGGATTTTCGGGACTCCGCCGAGCGCCCTCGTAATGCTGGTTGCGGCGAGTGCGGCACCCCCTGGACGATGCACGCGGCTCCGGACACGACTGCGGCCGGTACGGCGCCGCGCGACTGGCGAGCCCCCAGCACGCCTATCGGTCGGTCCCCCGCCGGCTGCCGGCGTCCAACAACAGTGCATCCCGGCGAGCTCGAGCTCACCGGGATGAGAGGTGGCCGGCCGGCGGCCGGGTCAGGCCGCCGGCCGGTCGGGGCGTCAGAGTGAGGCTGCGGCGCGCGCGTTGACCATCCCGGCGCCGAAGAACGACGTATGGCCGGGGCCGCCGGTGCATTGACGGACGTCGTCCGCGGGCCACACGGCGGGGCATGCGACCGGCGTCGCCGTGCGGCGGACCGCGGCGGCGACCGCCCCTTGGCTCCAGCCGGGATGCAGCTGGCTGACCAGCGCGGCCACACCCGCGGCGTGCGGCGACGACATGGACGTGCCGCTGATCCACACATACCGGTTCGTGCCGTCGAGCACGGCCCGGTTCGCGGCGACGAGCGCTTCCCACTGGCCGGACTGGTCGGTGCTCGACCAGCCGGAGAGAATCCGCCCGAAGGTCGTGCCCGGCGTCTGAGCCGCGTCGCCGCCCGGGCCGGTGACCTCGACCGGCGAGCCGACGTTCGAGTAGCTCGCGAGGGTCGTCGGGCCGACGGCCGACACGGTGACCACGCCCGGGATCTCCGCCGGTGCCACGCGGCAGTTGTTGCGCACCTCGCGCTCCACCGCCGAGTCGGGCGGCCAGTCGGGGCTGATGTCGTCGATCGTGGGATGGCCGAGGTCGCTGAACTCGTTGCCGGCCGACGCGACGATCACCACACCCTGCTGCTGCGCGTAGCGGGCCGCGTTCTCGATGTCCTTGAGGATCGCCCGCTGCTCGGCGTCACTCCTGCAGAAGTACAGCCACGGGTCGGCGAACAGGCTGAGGTTCACGACATCGAGGCGCTGGTCCCCGGCGTAGCGCAAGGCGGCGGCCACCGAGTCGGCAAAGCAGAACCCCTCGATGGTGCAGGCCTTCAAGGCCACGATCGTGGCCTGCGGCGCGACCCCCGCGACCCCGATGCCGTTGTCCGCCCCCGCGATGATCGTCGACACGTGCGTGCCGTGGCCCTGGAGGTCCTGGACGGCCGCCTTGTTCGAGCAATCTCCGTTAGCCACCTCCGCCGGAGCGGCCGTCGGCGTATCCGAGAAGATGAACGAGCAGGACCGGGCGAGGTCGAGGTTGGGCGCGACGTCCGCATGCGTTATGTCGACACCACCGTCGATCACGCCCACGCTCACGCCGGCACCGGTAGCCCGGGCGTATGACTCCGGACCCGCCTGGACGGCACGCATGCCCCACTGACACGCCGACAACGGTTCGACACCCGCACCGACACCGAAGAACGCCTCGCACGCGGCCCTGGCCGTCGCGGCATCGAAGGCCGCATCCGTCCCCGCCGTGTCGGCCGACACCGCGGGCGCGGTGCCGAGCGCGAACACCGTCGCCGCGATCGCCAATCCAACCCGCACCCTCATGCTGCACCCCCCCTAGACCACGCCCGGACCTCGGACGTCCGGCGGGGAACCTACGCTGGGACCGCACGACGTGCAATTAGTCGCGTTCGCCCCTCGATCGAGCGACGGAACGTCGCGGGTCACGCCTGCCTGCCTACACACATCGCGCTGCCCGACGTTCGATCCGGTGCGGCTCGATTTCTCCGGGTGGCAGAGTTCGGCCCGGGTGCCCGGGGTGTTCGCCGCCGGGGACGTCCGCCACCGGTCCGTCAAGCGCGTCGCATCGGCCGTCGGCGAGAGCTCCATCGCGGTCCAGCTCATCCACCGGTACCTCGCCGATCCGGAGCCCTGAACGGGCCCCGCCCCCGGCGGGGCGAGGTCGCGCCGGGCGAGGCAACGTGCTGCCGGCCTTCACGACCCGATCCCCTTGGACAGCGTGCTCCACGACGCACGGAGTGCCACAAGGTCTAGCGTTCCCGCCGGGACCAGAGCCGGTCTTCGGGGGAGATGGAGACCGGCCCCGCGAAGGGGCTCACCCTGGCGGGTGGCCCACTGCGATGACTAGGAGGATGCATGGGTGCAACCCGAGCTCTGCGCAAGTCGAGCGTCATCGTCGCGACCGTGGTGGCGATGCTGATCGCCGTGACCAGCGCGGCGAGTGGCGCGCAGGAGCGTGGTGGCCCGCCGGGCCTCACCAAGCACCGCAAGGCCGACACGGAGGAAGCCGGCGAGACCCGGGAGCTGATGGATCGGGCCGAGCAGTACGCCGCAGTGCGCACGGCGCCGGCCCTGTCGGTCAGCGCCGACGCGTTCCAGGAGGCGAGGGCACAGGCGAACGCGCTGCCCACGGTCGCCGGGACGTGGAGCGAGGTCACCAACCAGCCCTACAACTCCGACGCGCTCGGGTACCGCGACCCGTTCTGGTCCAACAGCAGCGGCGGCGCCGGCCTGGTGTCGGGCCGCATGTCGGCCATCGTGAGCGACGGCAACACGGTCTATG
>JBKPRV010000449.1:0-4069 GCA_046734715.1 Actinomycetota bacterium
AGGCGGCTTGGACGATGATCCAGCGAGCCAACCGGCTGCGGGGCGTCGTCCGGGTCCACACGCCCACCGTCGACGAGCCGGCGATCCTCGTCGTGGTCGACGAGCTGGCGCAGCTCACCAGCTACGAGCCGGATCCGAAGCTGCGCCGGCGGGCCGTCCAGGCGTTGTCGTTGCTGCTGTCCCAGGGCCGGGGGCCGGCGGTGACCGTGATCGCCGCCATGCAGGATCCCCGCAAGGACATCGTCGAGTTCCGGGACCTGTTCCCCGTGCGGGTCGCCCTGCGGATGGTCGAGGCCGACCAGGCGAACCTCGTGCTCGGCCGGGGTGCTCGGGCCAAGGGTGCGGCGTGTGAGCTGATCCCGAGGGCCCTACCGGGCGTCGGGTACCAGCTCCTCGACGGTGAGCAGCACCCGACCCGGGTGCGGGCTTCGTGGATGAGCGACGCTGACATCGAGGCCCTTGCCCGGAACTATCCGGCGCCCGGGCCCCGGCCCGACCGCGAGACGCCAGAACTGCCGTGACCCTGCTGGCCGCACCGTCGCCCGAGCTGCTCGGGGCTGTCGCTCGGGAGGACGCCGAGCACCGCGTCCGTGGCTGTTCCCGGCCGGTGCGGCTGGTCGTGTCGACGACTCGGATCGATACAGCAACCGGGGCGGTCATCGAGCGCTACGGCAGCGCCCAGGAGCTCGACGGGATCACGTGGGTGCGTTGCGGGGACCGGCGAGCGGCCCGGTGCGAGTCCTGCTCCCGGGAGTACAAGGGCGACGCCTGGCATCTGCTTTCGGCCGGGCTGGTGGGTGGCAAGGGCGCTCCGGAGACAGTGGCGGCGCATCCGACGGTGTTCGCCACGCTGACGGCGCCGAGCTTCGGGGCGGTCCATGGCCGCCGCCAGGGTGCGCCGTGCCGGGCCCGGCGGGACCGTCCGGTCTGTTCCCATGGCCGGCCGTTGTACTGCCTGCACCGCCACGGTGAGAACGACCGGCTCCTGGGCGAGCCGCTGTGCGCGGACTGTTACGACTACATCGGGCACGTCCTGTGGCAGTGGAACGTCCCCGAGCTGTGGCGGCGCTTCACCATCCGACTCGGGCGCACTCTCGCCCGTCAGGTCGGGCTGACACCGGCGGCCTTCAAGGAGCTCGCCCGCGTGTCCTACGCCAAGGCCGCCGAGTTCCAGGCCCGGGGCCTGATCCACGTCCACGCCGTGATGCGCCTCGACGGCCCTACCGGGCCCGATCGTCCGCCCGGAGTCGACCTCGACGCCCTGGCGCTCGGTGCCGCCATCGCCCACGCCGCGCAGGCCGAGCACGTCGACATCCATCCCGAAGGTCATCAGCCCATGACCGTGCGGTGGGGCGGCCAGTTGGACACCCGAGTCGTCACCTTGGGTGCCGGGCGGGACGACCAGGCGGGCGAGATGCACCCCGACCAGCTGGCCGCGTACCTGTCCAAGTACCTCACGAAGTCGACCGAGGATTTCGGCCTCGACGGGCACGGCCGGGTGCACAGCTCCACCGACGCCCGCTACCTCGGGGCCTCATCCCACGCCGTACGGATCATCGAGACCGCCGAGCAGCTCGCCGCCGAGGCCGGGCCCGACTACGAGCGCCTGGCCGACCGCTACGGGACGCTCGGCTACCGGGGCCATGTCCTCACCAAGACCCGGCGCTACTCGACGACCTTCCGCCACCTCCGCCAGGCCCGATCCGACTGGCGCCAGCATCGCCGGCCGCCTGGGATCGATCCGAGCCAGCCCGACGTCGACGAGGACCAGGCGGGCGACGAGTCCGAGATAGTGGTCGAGCGCCAGTGGCGCTACGTCGGGTCCGGGTACCTCGACGCCGACGAGGCCGCCCTGGCCATGACCGCCGCTGCACTGGCTCGTTCCCGTTGACCGGCGAGGACCCGTGCGCATCCCGCTTCCTTCACGTCCTGGCCGCTTCCTTCGACGGACGGAGGCGCTGGGTCAAGGGATCAGAGGCGAAGAACTCCCGGCGGCGCCCTTCCAATGGGAGTTGTTCGGCTCCCCTTGACGCAGCGGTGGAGTCCGTCACCCTCGGCGGCTCAGGCGTGAAGGCAGCTCCCCCAAGTGCCGTGCAGACCGAAGGAGCGAAGTCGTGAGTAGGAGAGTCGAGCGCCTGTTGACGTGTGGGGAGGCGGCCGAGCGCCTCGGCACGACCGAGCGCTTCCCCCGTCGGCTGGTGGCGGAGCGGCGCATCCGGTTCGTTCGGGTGGGCCGCCACGTCCGCATCCCCGAGAGCGCCGTCGACGAGCTGATCCAGTCCGGGACTGTCGAGCCGATCGCTCGGCGCCGAGGTCGGTCGGTGGCGTGATGGCCCGCCGGCGTCGTCGCTTCGGTCGGGTCCGGGTGCTGCCCTCCGGGCGGTTCCAGGCTCGCTACCCGGGCCCTGACGGGCTGGAGCGCACGGGGCCGCACACGTTCCTCAGCCGCACCGAGGCCGAGCAGTGGCTGTCGGTCGTCGAGTCCGACCTGCTGCGGGGGACGTGGATCGACCCAGCGGCCGGGCAGATCCCGGTGGGGGTCTACTGCGAGCGGTGGATCAGCGAGCGTCCCGGGCTGGCTCCCCGGACCGTCGAGATGTACGGCTCGCTGCGGCGCTGCCACATCGTGCCCAAGCTGGGTGACGTGATGCTGGCCGACCTGACGCCGGCCCGGGTGAGGTCCTGGCGGAAGGAGCTGCTCGACGGTGGCGCTGGCGCGGTGGTCGTGGCGAAGGCGTACCGGCTGTTGAAGGCGGTCCTGAACACCGCTGTCGACGACGGGCTGATCCAGCGCAACCCCTGCCGGATCAAGGGTGCGGCCTCCGAGCCGAGCCCCGAGAGGCCGACGATCACGATCACCCTGGTCTACGTCATCGCTGAGGAGGTGCGGCCCTGGTACCGGGCGCTGGTGCTTGTGGCCGCCTTCGCGGGACTGCGGTGGGGCGAGCTGATGGCGTTGCAGCGGCGGCACCTCGACCTGGAGGGCGGGATCGTGAAGGTGCGGGGCTCGCTGGGCGAGATCGGTGGGCGGCTCATCGAGGGACCACCGAAGTCCGCCGCCGGGCGTCGGGATGTGGCGATCCCCGAGGCGATCGTTCCCGAGCTGCAGGCCCACCTCGACAAGTGGTCGGTGGACGGATCGGATGGCCGGGTGTTCGTAGGCCCGCAGGGGGCGACACCCAAGCGGGGCAACTTCCAGGTGACCTGGAGCAAGGCGGTCGATGAGGCCGGGGTCCCGGGCTTGCACTTCCACGACCTGCGGCACACCGGCAACACGTTGGCGGCCGAGGGAGCGAGCCTGCGGGAGCTGATGGCCAGGATGGGCCACAACAGCGCCCGGGCGGCGCTGATCTACCAGCACGCGAGTCGTGACCGGGAGCAGGCCATCGGGGCCGCCATCTCAGCCCGGATCGAGGCCGAGCGGGCCAAGGCGAAGGGGCACGATAGGGGCACGGCTGCGGGATCGAGGCGGAAGGGGCCGAAGGACAAGCGGACCCGGAAGGGCTCTGACCAGGGCCGGAGGGCGGGAGAGCGGGTGACGGGGATCGAACCCGCATAGCCAGCTTGGAAGGCTGGAGCTCTGCCATTGAGCTACACCCGCGGGAGAGCACAAGTGTGCGCAGACCGGCGGGGGTCGTGCCATACAGGTAACGTTTGCGGTGGTGGTGGGCACGTGGCGTCGGGTCACGGCTGGTGGGGCCGTCAGGGTGGCGGCTTGCTCCGGGGCGACCACTGCCGGGAACGGTGACGGTGACGTGAGCGTGGGGGCGCTCCGTGCGCAGGCTCGCAAGGATCTGGCGGGTCTGGCGCCGTCGCTGGTGCCAGCCTCCGGGGTCGGGTGGGCGTTTCCGCCGGCTCGTCCCCGGAGGACCCGGCCGGTCTGGCGCCCTCCTTGCAGATCCGCACGAGGTCAACGCCGGCGGTGGCGCCCCAAGGCTGCGGCCGGGTCCGAGCCAAACATGACCAGAGCGGATCTCACTCACATCCATGTCCTGCTCGACCGCTATGTCCTGCTCGACCACAGCGGGTCGATGCAGGTCGGTCAAGACCGACATCGAACGTGGTTGGC
>JBKPRV010000450.1:0-4005 GCA_046734715.1 Actinomycetota bacterium
GCCATCGCCGGCACCTTCGCCACGCCGGCCGACCTGTCGTAGTCAGGGGCCTACATGAACCCGACCTGTCGTAGTCAGGAGCCGAGATGAACCCGACCTGTCGTAGTCAGGAGCCGAGATGAACCCCGTCCGCATCGTCCAGGGCACCGCGGTCCCGCTCGACCGCTCCGACGTCGACACCGACCAGATCATCCCCGCCGAGTGGCTCAAGCGCGTCGAGCGCACCGGCTTCGGCCGCGGCCTGTTCGCCACCTGGCGCGACGACCGCGAGTTCGTCCTCAACGACGAGGCCTACGCCGGCGCCAGCATCCTGGTGGCCGGGCCCAACTTCGGCACCGGCTCGTCCCGCGAGCACGCCGTGTGGGCGATCATGGACTTCGGCTTCACCGCCGTCGTCAGCCCCCGCTTCGGCGACATCTTCCGCAACAATGCCACCAAGAACGGCCTGGTGCCGGTGCTTGTGCCCGCGGGAGTGGGCGAAGCACTGCTGCGGGCGATCGAGGCCGACCCCTCCCTGGAGGTCACCATCGACGTCGAGCGGCGCACGCTGTCGGCCCCGGCCGCGGGCATCGAGTGCGACTTCCCGCTCGACGACGCCACCCGCGAGCGCTTCCTCGAAGGGCTCGACGACATCGGCATCACCCTCCGCGACGCGGGCGCCATCGACGCCTACGAGGCGCGGCGGGCGGCCTGGATGCCCGCGGTGCTCACCGGCTGACGCCCGGCCGTCAGCGAGCGGCGTGGACGCCGTTGCCGTTGGTTCGGGCGGCGGCGAGCGACTGGGCCAGGATGACGGTGGTGCCCGCCTCGTTGCTCGACACCTCGACGTGGTCGACGAGCGCCTGCATCAGGGCCAGGCCCCGGTGGCCGGTGGCGTCGGGCGCCGGCATCTCCGCCCGCACCGGCGGCACGAAGCCCTCGCCGGAGTCGCTCACGACGATGGTGCAGTTCGTGCCGTGGACCTCGACGCTGATGCCGAACGCGTCGCCGTCCGCATGAAGGATGGCGTTGTTGCACGCTTCGGCCACCGCCAGCACGAGCGGATCGACGAGGCTGGACGGTGCGCCGTTCTCGCGCAGCGCAGACCGCACGAACGCGCGAGCTGATGGAACGACGGCCCGCTCGCGCCGAAACCGAGTGCTCATTCGCACATCCATCGGGTGCGCCGTACCCTCCCGAGGCATTCCACAAACGCCCGATGGCGACCTACTTGCCTCCGGCCGTAGTGTCGACACCGCACGTACCGCCGTCCCGACGAGCCGCAGATGTCAGAGGACCCTCGCCCCGCCGTCCAGTTGACCGCGCCCGCGGCGCCCGGCTCCGCCCGTTTGGCGCGCATCCTGGCCGCCGGCGTCGCCTCCGACGCCGGTCTGAGCATCGACGACACCGAAGACCTCCGCATCGCCGTGAGCGAGCTGGTCGCCCTGCTGGTCGACGGCATCGGCGACGCCCGCGAGTCGATCGTGGTGCGCTATCGCGTACGCCTCGGTGAGGTCACGGTGGACGGCGAGCGCCCGCCGGTGCCCGGGCACCTCGACACCACCGAAGTCGACGACCTCGCACTCGAGATCCTGCGCGTGGTGGTCGACGACCACAGCTTCGCCGCCGACCAGACCGGGCGCCGCTTCCACCTGGTGAAGCGGCGCCGCCCGGGGCCATGAACGACTGGGACACCCTGTTCCTCCGCTACCGCGACAGCGGTGAGCGGTCAGTGCGGAACCAGTTGGTGGAGGCCCATCGCGGGCTGGCCGCGTCGATCGCCAACGACTACCGGGGCCGGGGCGTCGAGCTCGACGACCTGGTCCAGATCGCCATGCTGGGGATCATCAAGGCGGTCGAGCGCTTCGACGTCGACCGCGGCATCCCCTTCTCGTCCTTCGCCAGCCGTACGGTCAACGGCGAGATCAAGCGCTACTTCCGCGACCGCACGTGGGCCGTCCGCCCGCCCCGCAGCGCCCAGGAGCGCCACCTGGACCTGCGCCGGGCCCGGGCGGGCCTGTCACTGCGCCTGGGCCGGCCCCCGACGGTGGGCGAGCTGGCGGCCGAGCTCGACGTGACCGAGGACGAGGTGCTCGACGCGGTGGAGGCGGGCGCCGCCTACCGGGCCACCAGCCTCGACGCCCGGCGGCCGGGCGACGAGGACAACGGCCCGCTGGGCGACCGCCTGGTGGGCGGGGAGGCACCGAGCGGCCGGGTGGAGATGCGCCTGCTGGTCGACCAGCTGCTCGACACGCTGCCGCCCCGCGAGGCGGAGATCATGCGCCTGCGCTTCTACGACGAGCTGACCCAGAGCGAGATCGCCGAGCGCCTGGGGATCAGCCAGATGCATGTGTCCCGGCTGATGCGGCGCTGCCTCAACGACCTGCGGGCCTCGCTGGACCGGTAGCGGCCGCGGTCCCGCTCAGGACTCGCCGTCGACGGTGAGGAGGTCGCCCAGGCGGGTGATCTCGAACAGCCGCTGAACCTGCGGCGGAACCGCCCGCACCATGAAGCTGGCCCCGTTCGACTCGGCGTGACGGTGCACCGCCACCAGCACGCCGAGGCCGCTGGAGTCGACGAAGCCCACGCCCGACAGGTCGAGCGCCACGACCGAGTGACCGTCGTCGATCAGCTGGGCCAGGTCCCGCTTCACCTCTTCCGAAGTGACGATGTCGAGGTCCCCCGACAGCCGTGCGGTCGCCCGATCCCCCGAACGGTCGACGATCTCGAGGTTGGAGTGCTCGCGCGTCACGGCGGCCAAGCTAGCCCGAGCCGCCCACCGGCCGCGATCATGGGAGCCATTCGTGCAGGTCAGGCAGGGCGGGTGCCCGCAGCCAGGCGTCGAACAGGGGCGTCAGCTCCTGGCCCGAGACCGCCTCGGCCAGCGCCTCGAAGTCGGCCGTGCTCGCGGCGTCGCCGCCGTAGCGGTCGACCCACGTCTGCAACAGCTCGAAGAAGGCGTCGTCGCCGATGGTGCGCCGCAGCACGTGCAGCGTGAGCGCTCCCCGGATGTAGACCGAGCTGTCGAACATGCTGCCCGCGCCGGGGTTGGCCGGGGGCAGGGGGTAGGCCTGCGAGTTGGCGCTCTCGTCCGCCGCCCGCTCGTCGGCGGTCGGGCCGCCGGCGTGCTCGGTCCACATCCACTGGGCGTAGGTGGCGAAGCCTTCGTTGAGCCAGATGTCCTGCCAGCTGGCCACGCTCACTTCGTCACCGAACCACTGGTGCGCCAGCTCGTGGGCGACCACGTTCTCGTCCTCGGCCAGCAGGGTGCCGAAGGTGGACAGCGTCTGCGTCTCCAGCGCCAGCCCGAGCGGCACGTCCAGGACAACCATGCCGTAGGCCTCGAACGGGTAGGGACCGAAGCGCCCGCTGTAGAACTCGATCATGTCGCCTATGCGGTCGACCGCCGGGTCGATGTCGTCGAGGATGCCGGTGTCGAAGGCGTGGCGGATGGGCAGGCCGTCGGGCCCGGTCGTCTCCTCGAACTCCAGGTCGCCGATCACCACCTGGACCAGGTAGCTCGCCATGGGGTGGGCCGACTCGTACACCCAGGTCTTGACCCCGTCGCCCGGCTCGGTCCCCTTGAGCAGGCCGTTGGCCGCCACCTCGAAGGCCTCGGGGGCGGTGATGCGGAAGCTGTAGGTGGCCTTGTCGGTCGGGTGGTCGTTGACGGGGAAGAGCGTCGGCGCTCCGTTCGGCTCGAACAGCACGAACATCTCACCGCCGTGGTCGAACCAGCCCGGGGCGAAGGCGTCGGAGCCGTCGGCGGTGAGCGGCGTGGCGGCGTAGGTGACGGCGACGGTGAACTCGGCCCCCTGGGCCAGCGGCCGGGCCGGCGTGACGGTCATCTCGCCCTCGGCGGGGCCCTCCCACGGGGCGTCGGCGCCGTCCACCGTCACGGCCGAGACGTCGACGTCGGCGAGGTCGAGCGAGAAGCTCGAGAGGTCCTGGGTGGCGGTCACGGTCAGCGTGGCCGTCCCCTGGAGGCGCTCGCTGTCGGGGTCCCAGGCGAGGTCGAGGGCGTAG
>JBKPRV010000451.1:0-4603 GCA_046734715.1 Actinomycetota bacterium
GCACTACGTGGCGTGGGGGCGGCCCGGGCGACGCGGGTTGGTGTTCGTGCGCGGGGGCGCCGCCCACGCCCACTGGTGGACCCACGTGGCCGCCCACTTCGCCCGCGACTACCGGGTGCTGGCGCTGGACCTGTCGGGCCACGGCGACAACGACCACCGGGACGAGTACCCGCTCACCGGCTGGACCGACGAGGTCATCGCGGTGGCCGACCACGGTGGCGTGGAGGGCCCGGTGGTGGTCGTGGGCCAAAGCATGGGCGGCTTCGTCACCATCGCCACCGCCGCGCTCCATCCGGACCGGCTGCAGGGCGCCATCGTGTGCGACTCGCCGGTGACCGCGCCCGACGCCGAGATCGACGCCGCCCGGGGCGGCAGCGCCTTCGGGGCGCCCCGCACCTACGCCAGCGAGGCGGAGGCCCTGGCCCGCTTCCGCACCGTGCCGCCGCAGGACCACTATCTCCCGTACGTCCTCGACCACGTGGCCCGCCACTCGCTGCGCCAGGTCGAGGGCGGCTGGCGCCGGAAGTTCGACCGCCGGGTGTTCGCCCAGTTCGCCGGGGGCATGCGCTCGGTGGCCCTGCCCTACCTGTCCCAGGTCCGCTGCCGGCTGGCGCTGCTCCGCTCCGAGCACGGGCTGGTCACCGAGGACATCGGCGCCGACATGTACGACCAGCTGGGCCGGGTGGCGCCGGTCATCGAGATCGCCGAGGCCGGCCACCACGCCATGCTCGACCAGCCGCTCCTGCTGCTCACCGCGCTGCGCACGCTGGCCGCCGACTGGGACCAGCCCAGAACCGCCGCACCGACGCACCGCCTTGGTACGGCGCGGGCTCACCAGATGCGGACGCGGTCCTTCTCGTCCAGCCACATGGCGTCGCCCTCGGCCACGTCGAAGGCCTCGTGGAACTCGTCGAGGTTGCGCACCACGTTGGCCCGGAACTCGGGCGGGGAATGGGGGTCGATGGCGAGCCGGCGGATCTGCTCGGCGTCGCGGACCACCGTGCGCCACACCTGGCCCCAGCCCAGGAACACCCGCTGGCTGCCGGTCAGGCCGTCGAGCTCCGGGGCCTCGGCCCCCTGCAGGCTCAGCCGGTAGGCCTTGTGGGCGATGGTGATGCCGCCCAGGTCGCCGATGTTCTCGCCAACGGTGAGGGCGCCGTTGACATGGTGGCCGTCGAGGCCTTCGGGGACGAAGCCGTCGTACTGCGCGATGAGCGCCTGAGCCCGCTCGTCGAACCCGGCCCGGTCGGCGTCGGTCCACCAGTCGACCAGGTTGCCCCGGCCGTCGTAGCGGCTGCCCTGGTCGTCGAAGCCGTGCCCGATCTCGTGGCCGATGACCGCGCCGATCCCGCCGAAGTTCACCGCGTCGTCGGCCTCGGGGTCGAAGAACGGCGAGCGCAGGATGGCGGCCGGGAACACGATCTCGTTCATCCCGGGGTTGTAGTAGGCGTTGACGGTCTGGGGGGTCATGTGCCACTCGTCCCGGTCGATCTCCTCGCCCAGCTTGGCGAGGTTGCGGTCGGTCTCGAAGGCGTCGGCCCGGCGCACGTTGCCCAGCAGGTCGTCGGGGACGATCTCCAGGGCCGAGTAGTCGCGCCAGCGGTCGGGGTAGCCGATCTTGGGCGTGAACTGTTCGAGCTTCTCCAGCGCCCGCCGCCGGGTCTCGGGTGACATCCAGTCCAGCGCCTCGATGTCGACCCGGTACGCGTCCACCAGCCAGCCCACCAGCCGCTGCATGTGCGCCTTGTGCTCGGGCGGGAAGTGGAGCGCCACGTACAGCCGGCCGACGGCCTCGCCCAGGCCGCCCTCCACCACGCTGACGCCCCGCTTCCAGCGCTCGCGCAGCTCGGGGATGCCCGACAGCTTCGTGCCGTAGAAGGCGAAGTCGGCGTCCACGAAGCGGCTGGACAGGAAGGCCGCGGCGGCGCGGACGTGGTGGAACACCAGCCACGCCTTCCAGTCGGCCAGCGGGATCTCGCCCAGCAGCCGCCCGGCCGTCTCCAGCGCCTCGGGCTGGCGCACGACCACCTGGTCGAACGAGCCCTCGGGCGCCTCGAAGGTGGCCAGCCACTCGCCCCAGGCCAGCGCGGGGGCCAGCTCGTCGAGCTGGGCGCGCGTGCGCTTGTTGTAGGTCTTGAGGGCGTCGCGGCTGTCGACCGCGGTCCAGTGGCCCGCGGCCAGCGCGGTCTCGAGCGCCATGATCCGCTGCGCCGCGCCCTCGGGGTCGGGCTCCTCGACCAGGCGCAGCATCGTGGCGACGTGCTCGACGTATGCGCCTCGGATCTCCGCGTAGGCGTCCTCCCGGTAGTACGCCTCGTCGGGCAGGCCGAGGCCGCCCTGGACGAGGTTGACGATGTACCGGGTGGCGTCGTCGCCGTCGTTGTCGACGTACCAGCGGAGGACGCCGGGGGTGCCGTGGCGCTGCAACCTCCCCATCAGGGCCACCAGCTCGGTCGGGGAAGTGACCGCGCGGATGTCGGCCAGGTCGTCGGCCAGCGGGGCCGCGTCGCGGGCCTCGGCGCCGTCGGCGTCCATGAACGACGCCCACAGGTCGCCCACCTTGCGCTCGTCGCTGCCCGCAGGGGCGTCGCCGGCGGCGGCCTCCTCGGCCAGCGCCCGCACGTCGAGCTCGGCCTGGTCGCGCAGCTCGTGGAACGCGCCGTGGGCGGCCCGATCGGGCGGGATCTCGGTCTCGGCCAGCCAGCGGGCGTTCACGTGGCGGAACAGGTCGTCCTGCGGGCGGACGTCGGGGGACAGCTCGTCTACGGCGATCCCGCTGGTGGTGGTGGCGGACATGCCGCTCAGACTACGGGTGCGCGGGATCAGGTTCGGGCACGGCCTGCAGGAGGAGGCCGTCGACCAGCGTCGCGACCGCCTCCATGGTGGTGAACAGCGAGGCGCCCGCGGCGGCGTCGGGGTCCAGCCCCACCAGCAGCTCGATGCCGAGGAACAGCGCGGCGACCGCGGTGGTGAGGTCGCCCTCGGGCAGCAGGCCGGCGTACGGCGTGCCCGCCAGCACCCGGGCGATGGACTCACCCACCAGGGCGGTCCACGGCTCGAAGGCCTCCCGGATGCCCTGGGCCAGCTCGGCCGTGCCCACCGCGCCCGCGATCATCTGCGTGAGCGCGGCCACGGTGCCGGCCTGGAACTCCTCCTCGTGCAGCCGCCGGGCCACCGCCACCAGCTCGCGCAGGGAGGTAACGTCCCGCAGGGCCTCGGCGTAGAGCGCCGAGCGCCGTTCGCTCTCGCTGCGGGCCACTGCGATCAGCAGGGCGTCCACCGAGCCGTAGTGGTAGAAGATCAGCGCCTGGTTGAAGTCCCCGTAGCGGGCGATGGTGCGGGCGCTGATCCCGGCGATGCCTTCGTCCCGCAGGGCCGTCAACGCCGCCTCCAGGATCCGGGTCCTGGTGGGCATGCGGCCGGCAGTCACGGTGCCGTGAGGGGGATCTCGAGGTAGCGGGCGTCCATCAGCGTCTCCAGCGCCCAGGTGGAGTAGACGCGGGGAAAGGCGGCCAGGCCGTCGCCCACCGCGGTCTGGTTGAGGTGCTCCACCGCGCGCCGGGCCTCGTCGGCGTAGCGGTCGGCCGCAGTCAGCGCCTCCGCCACCGTGCCTGAGCGTCGCACCGCGTCCAGGGCGTCGGCCACCTGCTCGGGGCGGGCGCCGCCCCCGTTCCCGAGCAGGTGGCGCAGCTCCCCGCCACCGGGTGCGGCCAGGGCCGTGAGCAGCGGCAGCGTGTAGACGCCGCTGGCGATGTCGTTGCCGGTCGGCTTCCCCAGCCGGGCCTCGTCGCCCACGATGTCGAGCACGTCGTCGAGCAGCTGGAAGCCCATGCCGAAGGCTTCGCCGAAGCGGGCCAGCGCCTCGGTGTTGCGCTCGGACACCCCGCCGCAGTGGGCCCCCAGCTTGCACGCGCAGCTGAACAGCGAAGCGGTCTTGCCTCGCACCGACGCCAGGTGGGACTCGACGCTGCGGTCGGGGTCGTAGACGTCGCGCATCTCCAGCACCTGGCCCTCGCACAGCTCGCCCAGGGCGGTGGCCAGCAGGCCGGCCGCCTCGCCGCTGACCGAGGCGGCGAGTTGCGCGGCCCGGGCCAGGATGTAGTCGCCGGCCAGGAGCGCGTGGTCGACGCCCTCCACGGCGTTGATGGTGGCCCGGCCCCGGCGGGTGTCGGCCCCGTCGAGGATGTCGTCGTGCACCAGCGAGCCGACCTGCACCAGCTCCACCGCGGCGGCGGCCTTCACCACGCGGTCGTCGAAGACGCCGCCCAGCTCGGCGGCCACGATCGTGAACAGGGGCCGCAGCCGCTTGCCGCCGGCTCCGGCCACCCGGGCCGAGGCCTCGCCCAGCAGGGCGCCGTCGGCCCGGAGCGCGGCGGCGATGCAGTCGTCGACCGCGGCCAGGCGGTCCGGAAGGTCGTCCACGCCGAACAGCCGGGCGAGATGTCCGGCCGAGAGCGCGGGCACGCGGTCGGAGGTGACGGGGGGCATCGGCCTCTCTCCTCGGTGCTGGGAAGACTTGAGCAGACGCTTTGAGCGTACGCTCAAGAATCCGTCCGGGACAAGGCCACGAGGCGCGGCCGACCCGTCACCTCTTGTCTACTGA
>JBKPRV010000452.1:0-6256 GCA_046734715.1 Actinomycetota bacterium
GGGATGGGCGGCGGCCGTCGCCGCTCCAAGCGATGGCGGCGCGCTGGTAGCGGTCGAGGCCGGCCAGGCCGCTCGTGCCCGGGGGTGGGGCGTCGGCCGGGCGGTCGCTGACCAGCTCGCGGGGGAGGCTGACCAGGGCCGTCAGGCCTCCGCCGGGGGTCGCCGCCAGCCGGACCTGGATGTCGTAGCGCTGGGCCAGGCGGGCGACCACGTGGAAGCCCAGCATGGTGGCGCGGCGCATGTCGACCTGCGGAGCGTCCGTCAGCACCGCATTGGCGGCGTGAAGGTCCTCGTTGGACATGCCGATGCCGACGTCCTCGATGGCGACCACGAAGCGGGTGGTCTCGCCGGGGGACAGGTGGCTGCGGATGCGGACCTCGGACGACGGGGGCGAGAACGTGGTCGCGTTCTCGATCAGCTCGGCCAGCAGGTGGGCGAGATCGGCCACCGCTCGGCCGGCGACGTCGATGTGGTCGTTGACCAGCACCTCGACCCGGCGGTAGTCCTCGATCTCCGCGGCGGCGGCCCGTACGACGTCGCCCAGGGGCACGGGATTGCCCCAGCGGCGGGGCGGGTCGTCGCCCGACAGCACCAGCAGCGACTCGGCGTTGCGGCGGATGCGGGTGGCGAGGTGGTCGAGCCGGAACAGCTCCTCGAGCACGTCCGCCTGCTGCTCGCGCAGCTCCAGGTCGGTGATGACCTCGAGCTGGCGGTTGAGCAGGGACTGGTTGCGCCGGGCCAGGTTGACGAGCAGGCCGGACATGGCCTCCTGGCGCTCGACCTCGACGGCGCCCAGGTGCGCGGCCAGCGCTACGTTCCGCTGCTGGGCGATCTCGGTGTTCTTCCAGAAGATGACCACGCCGGCCGACGCCGCGAGCACTGCGCTGGCGTGGATGGCCGCCCACAGCCACGGTTTGTGCTGCCCGTACTCGTGGTTGAAGATCAGCCCCGACGCCAGTGCGCTGCCCAGGCCGTGCGACAGCAGGGTGAACAACACGTTCCACAGCAGCGGCACCCAGTCCTGGTAGAGGGCGATGAGGCCGATCAGCACGAAGAAGTGGAAGTGGGCCTCGATCTGGCCGCCCGTCAGGTGCACCAGCACCGACGAGCAGTAGACGAGGCCGAAGGTGGTGAAGAACGACGCCAGCCGCCGGTTGCGCGCCAAGCGGGCGAAGGCCACCGAGGCCAGCGCCACGGACATCTCGAGGGTCACGTGGGCGACGCCATAGCCCCGCCAGACCCCGATGGCCCACAGAACGGGCACGTGCAGCGCCAGCAGCCAGCACAGGATCAGGTGCCGGCGCTGGAACGTCTCCTCGTCGAGCGTGTTGCCCTGCGGGAGATAGTCGCGCACCAAGCGGTAGAGGCGGACCAGCGGGTTGGCCCGGGCGGGCCGGTCCTCGGCGGGCGGCACCACGTCGTCGCCGTCGTCGTCCCCGACGCCTCCGGTTCCGGCGCCCCCGACGGCGTGGCGGGGCGCGTGCGCTCCCCTTCGCCGTTCCCTCTGCTTGAGTCCGAGCGCGGCCTCGTCGGGACCGCTGTGCGAGACCATCCCCATCGGGCCACCAGTGATACTCGATTTCGCGCCCGCCTGCTGTCCGAGTGGGCATCTTGCGCAGCGTTGCCCATTTCCCGGTAACGGTTATTATCGAGGCGTGGCGACCAACGAGGACATGATCGGCCGCAGCGACGTCGACGACATGGAGGCGATCCTCGCCATTGCCAACACCGATGTGGACGAGGCGGTCCACGTGGTCGCCGACAACGCCGATGCCATCTTCACGTGGGACTACGAGAAGGGCGCCCGGCCGGCCCTGAACAAGCTGTACGAGAAGGCCAAGAGCTCGCAGTGGAACGGCGAGACCGACCTCCCGTGGGACACCGAGGTCGACGTCGAGCAGCTGGCCACGGAGATGGGCGGCAACCCCCAGATGCAGCGCTTCCGCGAGGAGGCGATGGCGCAGCCCGACTCGCCCTTCCGCCACTTCGGGCCGAAGGAGTGGAACGAGCTGCTGATCGAGGGCCAGAACTGGCGCCTCAGCCAGTTCATGCACGGCGAGCAGGGCGCCCTGCTGTGCACGGCCAAGATCGTCGAGACCGTCCCGTGGATCGACGCCAAGTACTACGCCTCCACGCAGGTGATGGACGAGGCCCGCCACGTAGAGGTCTTCGCCCGCTACCTCGACACCAAGCTGACCGGGCACTACCCGATCAACGCGCATCTGAAGATGCTGCTCGACGACATCATCGCCGACAGCCGCTGGGACATGACCTACCTGGGCATGCAGATCATGGTCGAGGGGCTGGCGCTGGCCGCCTTCGGCTTCATGCACATGCTGACGCAGGACCCGTTGCTCAAGCAGCTCCTGCGCTACGTCATGAGCGACGAGGCCCGCCACGTGGCCTTCGGCGTGCTGTCGCTGAAGGAGTACTACGGGGACCTCAGCGACGCGGAGATGCGCGAGCGCCAGGAGTTCGCCTTCGAGGCCGCCGTGCGGATGCGGGACCGCTTCCTCCAGCAGGAGGTGTGGGAGCGCATGGGCATCGACTCCCGGCCGGTCATCCGCTCCATGCTGGCGGTGCCGCCCGAGGAGAACATGTTCCAGCAGATGCTGTTCTCCAAGATCGTGCCCAACTGCCGCAAGCTCGGCCTGCTCGACGCGTCGGGTGGGTGGCTGCGCAAGCGGTTCGAGGAGCTCGGGGTCATCCAGTTCGAGCACTGGACCGACACCGGCGAGGAGTACGCCGACCTTGACGAGGTCGCAAAGGACAGAGCAGCAGCGGCCCAGTAGCCCCTAGACATAGGGGCCATGGAAGACGCGCCCATCGCCATCCCCGAGGCCGACCTCGACGACCTGCGCGAGAGGCTCCGTCGCACCCGCTGGCCGGAGGCGGAGACGGTGGAGGACTGGTCGCAGGGCATCCCGCGGGCCTACGTGCAGGACCTGTGCGCGTACTGGGCGGACAGCTACGACTGGCGGGTGGTGGAGGCGCGGCTGAACGACCTCGGTCCCTTCCGCACGGAGATCGACGGCCTGGGCATCCACAGCCTCCACGTCCGCTCGCCGCACCCCCAGGCGCTGCCGCTGGTCCTCACCCACGGCTGGCCGGGGTCGGTCGTCGAGTTCCTCGACGCGCTCGGCCCGCTGGTGGATCCGCCCGCCCACGGGGGCGACGCGGCCGACGCCTTCCACGTGGTGTGCCCGTCGCTGCCTGGCTACGGCTTCAGCGAGAAGCCCACCGAGCCGGGCTGGGGCGTGCGCCGCATCGCCGAGGCGTGGGCCGAGCTCATGCGGCGCCTGGGCTACGACCGCTACGGCGCCCAGGGCGGTGACTGGGGCGCGGCGGTCACCACCCTGCTCGGGGTGGTCGACCCCGACCACGTGGTGGGCGTGCACGTGAACATGCCGGTGGCGGGCCCGGCGCCCACCGAAGAGGGCGAGGCCGAGGCGGTGGCCGCCGCCGTGGCCGCGTTCGAGCAGCACCGCCGCTGGGGCACTGGCTACTCCACCCAGCAGTCGACCCGCCCCCAGACGCTGGGCTACGGCCTGGTGGACTCGCCCGCCGGCCAGTGCGCCTGGATCGTGGAGAAGTTCCACGCCTGGACCGACTGCGACGGCCATCCCGAGAACGTGCTGTCCCGCGACCAGCTGCTCGACAACGTCATGATGTACTGGCTGCCCGGCGCCGGGGCCTCGTCCGCCCGCCTGTACTGGGAGAGCTTCCGCGACCCGGTGCTCGACCCGGTGGCGGTGCCCGCGGGGGCGTCCATCTTCCCCAAGGAGATCGTGCGGCCGCCCCGCAGCTGGGCGGCGGCGCGCTACACCGACCTGCGCTACTGGAACGTGCTGGACAAGGGCGGGCACTTCGCCGCGTTCGAGCAGCCGGCCCTGTTCGTGGACGAGGTGCGCGCCTTCTTCCGCCTGGTCCGCTGAGTTCGCCACCGGGCCCGATAGAAAGCCGCCATGACCACACGGCCGATCACGTTCGGGGCGTTCGTGCCCCAGGGTTGGAAGACCGAGCTCGTCGGCATCGAGGGCGCCGACGCCAAGTGGGCCAAGGCCGTGGAAGTGGCCGAGGCGGCCGAGCGCCTGGGCTACGACTCGCTCTGGGTCTACGACCACTTCCACAACGTGCCCGTCCCCGCCCACGAGGCGGTGTTCGAGTGCTGGACCACGCTGGCCGCCATCAGCCAGCGGACCAGCCGGGTGCGGCTGGGCCAGATGGTGGGGTGCGCCTCGTACCGCAACCCGGGCCTGCTGGCCAAGGTGGCGTCCAACATCGACGTCATCTCCGGCGGCCGGCTCGACTGGGGCATCGGGGCGGGCTGGTACGAGCACGAGTACCGCGCCTACGGCTACGACTTCCCGCCGGCCAAGGACCGGATCGCCGTGCTGCGGGAGACCGTGGAGATCGTGCGCTTGCTGTGGACCGAGGCCGACACCACTTACGCGGGCAAGCACTTCACCCTGAACGGCGCCCAGTGCGACCCCAAGCCGCTGCAGGACCCGCACCCGCCCATCCTCATCGGCGGCGGGGGCGAGCAGCTCACGCTGCGGGTGGTGGCCCGCCTGGCCGACCGGTCGAACTTCGGCGGCAACCCCGCCGAGTTCGCCCACAAGTGCGACGTGCTGAAACGCCACTGCGACGCCGTCGGCCGGGACTACGACGAGATCGAGAAGACCTGGTCGCCCGAGATCTACGTGCGCGAGAGCGAGGCCGAGCTGCGGGCCATCGGCGGCTCCACCTTCGGCGAGCCGTTCGACAGCTGGCAGGCCGGCAACCTGGTGGGCACGCCCCAGCAGGTGATCGACAAGATCGGCGCCTACCGCCAGCTGGGCGTCGGCTCGATCATCGCCTGGTGCCGGGACTACCCCTCGCTGGACACGCTGACCCTGGTGGGGGAGCAGGTCATTCCTGCATTTGCGTAGAGCGGTACGGAAACATCACTCACCGTGACTAGTTTCACGGTTTCAAACGCGGTACGTGCTTTCTAGCCTGTCCGGAACCTGACAGCGTAAGGCTGCTGTCGGGCCGCTCGTCGCAGCCAAGGCTGGGGCCTCTCGCTGGGGGTTCCACGTGCGGGCGCTCGCTGAGTGACCCCCTGCGGGGTCGCTGGTCGCGCGCGCCCCCGTGTCGCTGGGACGGGCCGTCCTGTCCGCGACCACGAGGCCTCGCACCCCCATGTCGGACCTTGTCCCCACCGCCGAACTGCGGCCCCACCGCCGCGTCCTGGCCGCCACGCTCGCCGCCGGAATCTCGCTGGCGATCACCGCCACCAACCTCCTGCCCGGTCCGTTGGACCACCCTGCCGGCGCCGAGCCCGTCCCCACCGGCACCCGGCGTGACCCGCTACTTCGGTCGGGGCGCCTACGACGGCATCCGGGCCGCGGTGGCGGCCACGTCCCGGTCCTGCGACCTGCCCGACGACACGCTCGCCGCCCTCGTCATGGCGCCCATCTTCAAGGAGGTCTCGGCGGCCACGACGCCCGAGACCGCTCCGTCGCCCATGACCCTGTCCCGCTGGGACGAGTGGACCGGGGCGCGCTCCGGGACCAACAACCTGAACGCCAACTACGGGCTCTACCCGTTCTGGGACCCGTCCACCGCCTACTCCCGCGCCTACTGGACGCCGGGGATCGGCATCTTCCAGTACGACTCGGCCGGCGTGGGCGCCCCCTTCACCGCCGCCGAGCTGATGGACGTGCAGTACATCGCGGGCGATGTGGCCGGGGGCATGGCCGGCCGCTACTGCGCCTCGGGCGGCGACGACTACGCCCGCCGGGCCGCGGCGTGGCAGCCGTGGGGCGGCCTGGGCGGCATCGGCAAGAGCGAGGCCCTGTTCCAGGAGATGCTGGGCCTGGACGCCCCGGCCTGGTCGCGCATCGGGCTGGTCGACGGCATCGAGAACGCCGGCGGCATGGTGGCCCGTACCTGCGTGACCGGCGGCCAGACCGTGCCGTGCTGGTACGTCGACCCCTCCCAGGCCCAGGGCGCCAGCTGGTGGGCGCTGGACGACCCGTCGGGCGGCGCGCCCGCCTCGGGAGAGGCGCCGCTGCCGGCTCCGTTCTACGTGGTCAAGCGGAACGGCTTCGAGGAGCGGCACTTCATGGCCATCGACACCGGCTACCCGGTGAACATCCAGGGCCGGCGCCAGCTGGGCCGCAACGCCCGGCCCCGGGACGGCCAGCCGGGCTCGGGCATCCAGTGGCTGTCTCTTATACACATCTGACGCTGCCGACGAAAACCAACGCGT